>NZ_JBTNDH010000009.1:0-104405 GCF_054511095.1 Arthrobacter sp. TMN-49
TGGTCTCTTTTCCTGGAGGAGGAAGGGGCGATGTTCGCTGAAACGGCCGCAGTGAACGCCGATTCCTTTGGTTTTGTGCCTTGGGCCCCCGCCACTGAGCTGCCCCAGGCAGTCCTGGAAGATATCTTCCGTGACAACCCGCAGGGTCAAACCACCGAGACAACACCCATGTCGCTGGTGTTCACGCAGAAGTAGTATCTGGCGCAGAGGCGCGATACAGGCCCCCGCCCGCTTCGCCGGGCGCCCGAAAGGAGGCCTGTATCGTGCCTCGTCTTGTTTAATCAAAGCTCATTCACAAACGGAAGATTCATCATGGTGACGATCGCTGATTGTCAGCGCACCCAACACGCCTGGTTCAGGGCACTTGCCGAAGCCACGGGCGGACGGTCGTTTACCACGCATCTGATGAACTGGGTGTGGTTGCCGCAGCGACGGGAAATGCTGTGCCTTTTTCCCACCGAGATTACCGAGGCCGGGTTGTATCCGGCTTTGGCTGAGGCTGAGCGCCGCGGGGCGGCAACTGTGGGCATCTGGCTCAATGCAGCCGTCAGGGCAGGGCACTTGGCCAACTACCGTTTCGAACCGGGCTGGCAGCCGTGGTGGATGACGCGGAGCCTTGACGTGGAGGCTGTTGCCGCGGCCAGCGAATCCCGTGATGACAGGGTTACTGTCAATGCCGCCGTGGAGAATCAGGTGTGGCTCGCCACGGCCCGCAACGGCGAGGACGAAGTGGGCCACTCCTATGCGTACTTTCCCCCGGAGCAGGGCGGGAAGCATCTGGCCGGGATTTTCGATTTGGCGGTGGAGTCCGAGTATCGACGCACCGGGGTGGGCACGTCACTGCTCAACAAGCTCTCCGAGGCGGCCTTCAACGCCGGCGCCGAGCACCTTTTGCTTAACGCGACCCCCGATGGCCAGCGCCTGTTCCGAACGCGTGGTTTTGAACTCATCGGCAAGGGCCAGACATGGTGGTTTCAGGTGCCACAGCTGGGCGTCAACGCCGGCGACAAGCCGTAGCCAGACTGTCCCCCGCGGCGAACTGCTGCAGTCTTTCCCCCGACGCTCTCGCAGCAATGGTCATTTTTTGTTCAACGCTCTCGCAGCAATGGCTCATTTATTGGGAACGCTCTCGCACCTTTGGTTCATTTTCAAGCAACGCTGTCCCACGATGGCAGTGGGTGTCCGGATGGCAAGATTTTCCGCCACAACGCAAACAGCTGAGGGAGAAGTGAATCTCCCCCAGCTGTTTGTCCGGCGGGGCTAAACTGCGATAGCGATCCCGAAAATAACGCTATTGCTGCGAGAGCGTTGGGCAAAAAATGACCATTGCTGCGACAGCGTTGAAGGCGGATGTTACCAGCCGCGCTCAGCCAAACGGTGCGGTTCGGGGATGTCGGCGACGTTGATGCCAACCATTGCCTCACCCAGGCCACGGGAAACGTCGGCAATGACCTTCGCGTCATCGAAGAACGTGGTCGCCTTCACCACTGCTGCTGCACGCTGTGCCGGGTTGCCGGACTTGAAAATGCCGGAGCCAACAAACACGCCGTCGGCGCCCAGCTGCATCATCATGGCCGCGTCAGCAGGTGTGGCGATGCCACCGGCGGTGAACATCACCACGGGAAGCTTGCCGGTGGCGGCAACCTCCTTGACGAGCTCGTACGGGGCCTGCAGTTCCTTGGCGGCAACGTACAGCTCGTCCTCGGGCAGGGCTGCCAGCTGGGCGATCTGCGTGCGGATCTTACGCATGTGCCCTGTGGCGTTGGAAACATCGCCGGTGCCGGCCTCGCCCTTGGAACGGATCATGGCAGCACCTTCATTGATGCGGCGCAAGGCCTCGCCAAGGTTCGTGGCACCACACACAAAGGGAACCTTGAAGTTCCACTTGTCGATGTGGTGCGCGTAGTCGGCCGGGGTCAGAACCTCAGACTCATCCACATAGTCAACGCCCAAGGATTCCAAAACCTGAGCCTCAACAAAGTGCCCAATGCGGGCCTTGGCCATGACGGGGATGGAGACGGCAGCAATGATGGCGTCAATCATGTCCGGATCGCTGGCGCGGGAAACGCCGCCCTGGGCGCGGATGTCCGCGGGCACGCGTTCCAAAGCCATAACGGCCACGGCGCCAGCGTCCTCGGCGATCTTGGCTTGTTCAACATTGACAACGTCCATGATGACGCCGCCTTTGAGCATCTCGGCCATGCCGCGCTTAACGCGGCTGCTGCCGGTCACGGGTGTTACTTCGGGTGTAGACACAAAAACCCCTCTGGGAAGGAACGAAAAAGAGTCACCGTGCACGTGATACGCCGCACAGCCAGAATCATTCTATTCCGGGGGTTTCCTGCTTCCGAAACGAGTGTTACTGCCCGCTTGGCAGGGCCTGCGCCTGGGCTTGCCGGCGCACAGTCCCCACCCTTTGGAACACGGTGACCAGGCTGGCTGCGGCCAGCAAGACCAGTACGACGGCGAGCACGGCTTCTGGGATGCCCAGGCCTACCAGCCCTGTCGCCACAAGCACCACCACCAGCCTGTCCGAGCGCTCCGCGATGCCAACGTTGGCGGTCATGCCCAGACCTTCGGCCCGGGCCTTGGCGTAGGAGACGATGGAGCCAAGCACCAGGCATGTCAGGGCCATGGCGGCGATGAAATGGTTGTTGCCGCCGGTGTAGAACCAGATGACGATGCCGGCAAAGACGGCCCCATCCCCCACCCTGTCCAGGGTGGAGTCCAGGAAGGCGCCCCAGGGGCCGGAGCGGCCCAACATGCGCGCCATGAGCCCGTCAACAATGTCTGAGAACACAAACACCGTGATGA
Organism: Arthrobacter sp. TMN-49; assembly: GCF_054511095.1. Lineage (NCBI taxonomy): Bacteria > Bacillati > Actinomycetota > Actinomycetes > Micrococcales > Micrococcaceae > Arthrobacter > Arthrobacter sp. TMN-49. Next base: position 2,815 of record NZ_JBTNDH010000009.1, read on the forward strand.
CCACCGTGCCCCAGAACAATTCACCCAGTGGGTAGCCAATCAGTGCACCGGCCGCCACGCCCAGGGTGCCGATGATGGTGACGGCGTCGGGAGAAACCTTCAAGCGCACCAACAAGGCGGCGACGGGGGTAAAGATCGCGGCAAAAAGCGCGCGAGCGTACTTGTTAAGCATCGCAGTCCTTCTCGGGCGTGACGGTGTCTTCCCCAGCTGTCGCCCACGCCGCAGACACTTGCTGGCGCACGTCACCGAGGGTTTGTGTAATGGCCTTGGTGCCGGCGATGATGGGCATGAAATTCCCGTCCCCGCCCCACCGCGGCACAATGTGCTGGTGCAAGTGGGCGGCAATGCCTGCCCCACCGGTGACACCTTGGTTCATGCCCAGATTGAACCCCGACGGGTTGGCCACTACGCGCAGCACCTGCATGGCGCGCTGCGTCAGGGCGGCAAATTCGGCCGTCTCCGCAATGGTCAAATCCGTGTAGTCGGGCACGTGCCGGTACGGGCACACCAGCAGGTGGCCCGGGTTGTACGGGAAGAGGTTCAACACAACATAGGCAAGCTCGCCGCGGTGGACGATGAGGGAATCCTCATCGCTGCGTGAGGGCGCCTCGCAAAAGGGGCAATTTTCCTTACCGGAGAATTGCTCCTGCCCACCTTTGACGTAGGCAAGCCGGTGCGGCGTCCAGAGTCGTTGAAAGGCATCCGGAACCCCGGGGAGTTCAAAATTATCTACAACGGGCCAGGACGCCTCACCGCTTTCACTCACGCCGTGCGGTTCCTAACGGCTTCAACGATCCTGCGCACTGCCTCATCGACTGCCACACCGTTGTCCTGGCTGCCGTCACGGAAGCGGAAGGACACAGCGTTGGCGTCGGCGTCGTCGCCCCCGGCAATCAGCACAAAGGGAACCTTCTCCTTGCTGGCCGTACGGATCTTCTTCGGGAACCTGTCACTGGAAATGTCCACCTCGGCGCGGATCCCCTGGGCCTTGAGCTGGGCCACGACGTCAAACATGTAGTCGTTGAAGGCCTCAGCCACGGGAATAGCCACCACCTGAACGGGTGAGAGCCAGGCCGGGAAGGCGCCTGCGTAGTGCTCGGTCAGGAGACCCATGAAACGCTCCACCGAACCGAACAGGGCGCGGTGGATCATGACGGGGCGCTGGCGGGTACCGTCGGCTGCCTGGTATTCCAGTTCAAAACGCTCGGGCAGGTTGAAGTCCAGCTGGATGGTGGACATCTGCCAGGTGCGGCCCAAGGCGTCCTTGGCCTGGACGGAGATCTTGGGACCGTAGAAGGCTGCTCCACCCGGATCCGGCACCAGTTCCAGTCCTGAAGCTTCGGCGACCTCGGCCAGTGTCTGGGTTGCTTCTTCCCAAACGTCGTCGTCGCCCACAAACTTCTCCGGATCCTTGGTAGAGAGTTCCAGGTAGAAGTCATCCAGACCGTAGTCCTTGAGCAGGCCCAGCACAAAGTTCAGCGTCTCGGTGAGCTCATCCTTCATCTGCTCCTTGGTGCAGTAAATGTGGGCGTCATCCTGTGTCATGCCGCGCACACGGGTCAGGCCATGCACCACGCCTGACTTCTCGTAGCGGTACACGGAGCCGAACTCGAACAAGCGCAGGGGCAGTTCCCGGTACGAGCGCCCGCGGGAGCGGAAGATCAAGTTGTGCATGGGGCAGTTCATGGGCTTGAGGTAGTAGTCCTGGCCGGGCTTGCGCACAGTGCCGTCTTCATTGAGCTCGGCATCAACGTGCATGGGCGGGAACATGCCGTCGCGGTACCAGTCCAGGTGGCCGGAGACCTCGTACAGGTTCGCCTTCGTGATGTGCGGGGTGTAGACGAAGTCGTAACCGGCCTCAACGTGGCGTGCGCGGGAGTAGTCTTCCATCTCCTTGCGAATGATTCCGCCCTTGGGGTGGAACACCGGCAGGCCGGAGCCCAGCTCGTCCGGGAAGGAGAACAAGTCGAGTTCCACGCCCAGCTTGCGGTGGTCGCGGCGCTCGGCTTCTGCAATGCGTTCCTGGTACGCCTTCAGGGCTTCCTTGGTGGGCCAGGCCGTGCCGTAGATGCGCTGCAGCTGCTGGTTGTTCTGGTTGCCCAACCAGTAGGCCGCGGAGGTGCGGGTCAACGCAAAGGCGTTGGAGATGAGCTTGGTGTTTTGCAGGTGCGGGCCGCGGCACAGATCGCACCAGATGGCCTCGCCGCTCTTGCGGTCAACGTTTTCGTAGATGGTGATCTCGCCGGCACCCACCTCAACGTTCACGCCCTCGGCGGAGTCGGCGTCGGCGTCGTTCTTCTTGCCCAAAAGCTCCAGCTTGTAGGGCTCATTGGCCATGGCAACGCGGGCCTCATCTTCGGAGACCACGCGGCGGGCAAACTTTTGGTTTTGGTTGACGATCTTGAGCATCATCTTCTCAAGGGTCTTCAGATCCTCGGGAGTGAAGGGCTCGGCTACGTCAAAGTCAAAGTAGAAACCGTCGGTGATGTACGGCCCAATGCCCAACTTCGCGTCGGGACGCAACGCCTGCACGGCCTGGGCCATGACGTGGGCTGTTGAGTGACGCAAAACATCCAGCCCGTCGGGGGAATCGATGGCGACGGGTTCCACGGAAGCGTCAGACTCCAGGACGGCAGAAAGGTCCTTGAGGACCCCGTCCACGCGCATGACAACTACTTCGCGGCGCTCAAAGAACAGCTCCGCGCCGGTGGTGCCGGTGGCCACCGCAGTCGCGACGCCTTCGACATTGATGGTGATTTGTGTATCCACGGGCACGTTTAACTCCTTGATTAGTCCTGTGCGGCTCCATGTCTAAGCAACATACGGGGGTTGCTGTGAGCCTCTTTGATGGTATCGGGTTGGTGGGACGCCTTCCAACACGGGCGGCTCCGGAAGCAGGGGGGTATTTTGTAAATCCCACGCCTCCAACGCCTGCACGCTGATCCCCCGCGGACCTGTTCGCCGCGTCACGCCCCGGATCAGGAGCATCCGGGTGCCAAAAAGCAGGGGGCCCGACTTTTCCTGCGCCTCGGTGAAGAAGGTGGTGTCCACGCATCCTGTGCCGTCGTCAATGCTGATGAACACCACCCGTTTCCCTCCCCGCATGGGCGGGGTTTGCGTGGCAACCCGCACCCCGGCCACCAAAACCTCACTGTTGTTGCGCAAGCCCAGCAGCTGATCCGCCCGGCTGACACCCAGCTGCGCCAGAAGAGGTGCATAACTTCCCATCAGGTGCTCGCTGACGTCCATGGACAGAAGGTCAAGTTCGGTGCGCACAGTTTCTGCCATGCTGGCGCCGGGATGTACAGCTGGCAACGCACCCAACTCCACATCCTCCATGGGCAAGTGCAGCTGCCCGGCAATGGGGTAGTTGCGCTTGCTCGCCGTGTTTGCCGGCATGCTGTTGACGTGGGCTATGAGGTCGGCACGGTTTGCAGTATTTCCGGTAAGGCTTTGTGCCCGGTGGTGCAAGGAATCCAGCGCGCCCAGCTGGGCAAGCCGCTTCAACACGGGCCGGCTCAGTTTGGCCCTGTCGCGCAGATCGGCCAGGGAGTCATAGGGCTGGCCGGTGAGGATCCTTTTCAGTTCGGTCCCGGAGAGCCCATACACCCCGGCCAGGCTCAGGCGGATACCTGTCACGTTATTGGTTGTCCGCTCGGCACGGTACTGGCCACCACTGGCATTGATGTCCAGCGGCAGGACGGGGATGCCCAGGCGCCTGGCCTCGGCCACCAGCAGACGCCGCGGATACATGCCGGGGTCGTGCTCCCACAGCCCGGTAAGGAACTCGGCCGGATGGTGCGCCTTCAACCAGGCCGACTGGTAGGTGGGCACAGCAAAAGCGGCCCCATGGGCTTTGCAGAAGCCAAAACTGCCAAAAGCCTTCAGCGTCTCCCACACCTCATCAATGACAGCCGCGCTGTATCCGTGGGCGGCTGAGTGTTCCCTGAAGTACTTTTCTATGGCCGGTTCCACGCCTGGCTTTCCCAGCCCACGGCGAAACTCGTCGGCACGGGACAGCGTGCATCTGGTCATGACACTGAACGTTCGCAGCACCTGCTCATGAAAAACCGTCACCCCATGCGTCTCGGCAAGGGCCGGGATGAGGTCGGGGTGGGCGTAGTGGGCGGGAGTAAACCCTGCCCTGTTCTCCAAGTACGGTTTCACCATATTTGATTTCATGGGGCCGGGCCTGAACAAGGAAATATCAATGACCAGGTCGCTGAACTCGGTGGGCGCCATCTTTCCCACCAGTTCGCGCTGGCCCGGAGACTCAATCTGGAAGCAGCCCAGCGTATGGGTGCTGCGGATCAGCTCAAAGGTGGGTTCGTCGTCGAACGGGACGGCATCTAAATCAATGGCCCCGTCGGCGGCTATGAACGGCGCCCCCGGGTCGTGCCCGCCCACCGCGGCTACGGCATCCTTGGAGGGGTGCAGCCGGATGATCTCCCGCACGGCATAGGCCATGGCGCTTTGCATGCGCACGCCCAGCACGTCGAGTTTGAGCATCCCCATGGCATCCATGTCGTGCTTATCAAATTGGCTCATGGGCAGGCCCAGCCCGCTCGGTTGCACAGGTGTCCTGTTCAACAAGGACGAATCCCCCAAGATCACCCCGCACGGGTGCATGGAAATATGCCTGGGCAAACTGTCCAGACGCTCGGTGAGGTCAACCAGCAGATCCAGTTGGGCACCGTCTCCTTGGGCGTGGCGGGAGCTCTCCACCTGTGCGGCAAAATCGCGCAGCTCAGGCTTCTCCGCCAACGCTTCCCGGAAGGATCCTGCCGAAAACCGCCACAGCTGTTTGGCTATCTGATCAATCTCGGCCCTGTCCATGCCCAACGCCAGGCCGGCATCCCTGACAGCTCCGCGGGCACGGTAGCTGTTTTGCATGCTCATCAGGGTGACCCGTTTGGAGCCAAATCGTTCAAAAATGCGCCTGTACACATTGTGACGTTGCGCACTTTCCACATCAAGGTCAATGTCAGGCAGCGTTGACCTGTCCAGGGAGAGGAAGCGTTCAAAGAGCAAGTCGTTAGCTATGGGGTCCACGGCGCTGATGCCCAGCAGATAGTTAACCAGCGACGACGCCCCGGAACCTCGCGCTGCCCGGCGCACCCCCATGTCCTTGATCATCTCCGAGACTTCCGCCACGGTAAGGAAGTAGGAATCAAAGCCCAACCCGCCAATGGTGGCCAGTTCCACCTCCAGCCTGTTGCGCACCTCAAGCAGCTTCTTGCCGGGGAGTCCCCCGAAGCGCTGGTTGAGCCCTGCCTCTGTGCGCTGGCGCAACTCCATGCCCGCCGGCTGCGTCAACCCCAACACCTGTGATTCAGGGGTTTTGGGTTGTTTCCAGCCAAGATCGGCTGCGGGGTCAAGCCGGCATTTGTCAGCCAGCTGTTCGGTGTTGGACCATAGCTGCCTCAGCTCGGCACTGCCATAGCCGCCCTGGTACACAATCTCTTGCGCCACGGCCTGCATGCGGGCAGCGCTTTTAAGCCAGGCCTGCCCCGTGGGTTGCAAGTCATTGAGCTTCTCCAACGGCGCGATGTTCCTGGCAGCATCCAGAACATCTGCCGTGGGCGCATCATCTTCACAGCTGTAGCGCACGGCGTTGCTTAGAACGGCGGGGACATCAAACTCCTGCGCCAATTTCAGCATCCGCACTGCCTGGGATGTGCTCATGGGTGCGCCGGGTGCGCTCAAATGGCTCAAGATTTCCACCACAAGGGAGCCGACAGGCATGGCATTGCGCCAACTCAAAAATTTGGTGCGCGGCACCAGATATTTGCGCCCATTCAGGGCCCTGCCCACCGGTGATGCGGGGCCAAGTAAAACTGTCAAGGCAGCCCTGCCGGAATTCGTGTCCACAACACCTGCGGCCAGTTGGGCCAGGGTGAGGCCCACAAGCCCCCTGGGTTGGTCATGTGCGGCAGAAATGAGTCGGCACAGGGCGCCGTAGCCTGCACCCGGAGCCAGGGTGGCTGAACCATGGGCCAGGATCACCACGCGTCCGGCCACTTCTAACCCGTTTTGCCCCTCTTCCAGCACGGCAAGGTCAACCCCCACTAGGGGGTCAATCCCGGCAGCCCTGCAGGCTTTGACATGCTTGACGGCACCGTAGAGTCCATCCCTGTCGGTGATGGCCAGCGCGTTGGCGCCATCGGCGGCTGCAGCCTGGGCCAAGTCCTCGGGCCAGGAGACCCCATAGTGAGCACTGAAGGCTGAGGCGCAGTGCAAGTGGACAAAGTTACGCACCTTCTAGCAGCTCCTTAAAATGCTCATCCACAGCGTCATGGATTTTTATGACCCGCCAACGGTCACTGGGCCGGTACCTCACCAAGTCCAAAGTCAACAGCTCCGTTTTGCCTTCCTGGCGTACTTGCACCCGCCACATTTGGGTGTCCACGTATCCCACCCCTTCACCCGGGCGCATGCGTGTCTCGCTCTCCCACCAGGGGCGCCGCTCATACCAACACAAGGGTTCGGCGGCGAGGGTGTAGCACCGCCCACGCCACCACAGCTGCACCAGCGCCCCCGCAGCTGAGCGCCCCACCTTGACCGACTCGCTAAAGGTGCCCATGCGCGCACTCCACCTCCACCCGGCAATGCCAACTCAGCATCATGTTCTTGATCCGAATGACTCATTAGTACATATATCCGAATAGATTTAAGTGTACGCTCAATTTCACGCGGAAAGTAACCCGCACATTGGGAAGAAACGCTTGCGCGGACATCTGTTCTGCGCATAAAGCGTTATGTAGATAGCTGACAACGCAACTGGCGTCTAGCATTGCCTTATGGCCATTGGCTTAGTCGTACTGACGGCGCCACGACGATTTTTTATAAGGAGCGTTCCATGACTGACATGGTCACCCTCATCGCAAAGACCACTCCATTGGAACGCGAACTCAAGATGGCTTCACGTACCGTCCTGAAATCAGATCTCCCACGCCTTGGGGAGCTGTACTACACCGCCTACGACGCCGGAGCCGCCGGTGATTCGATCGAAGTTGCCTTGGCAGACATGCAAGCCTCCATGGCCGGCAAATACGGCCCCTTCCTCCCCAGCGCCTCTCACGTTGCCTTGGATGAAAACGGAAAAATCGTCGCAGCCGTGCTGGTGGTGGAGCACGCAATCGGTGACGACACCCCCGACACTCCCTTCATCATTGAGCTGATCACTGACCGTGAGCACCGCCGCCGCGGCCTGGCCGAGGACTTGGTTCTTGCCACCATGGACACGTTGTTTAACGAGGGCAAGACAGATGTTGCCCTGCGGGTCGAATCCAGCAATTCAGCGGCCCTTGCCTTGTACCTGTCACTGGACTTCCGCCGCTGGTCTCCCGAGGACTCCGAGGACTAAAGCGCCACCATGGAACAGCGGTTGACGTTTATTACCTTGGGCGTCCGTGACGTGTCCCGCTCCCGTGAGTTGTATCTCACAGGCCGAGGTCGACGCCGTGCTGGCGCAGGCGGTTGCGGCGGGCGCCGTCGTGAATAATCCTGTCTGGGCCGTGGACGACGCCGGCAACGTCTGACTCGTCGCCGGCCCCTACAGCGCGACGGGCTCGATGAGTTCGGGGCCGTCGTTGCGCACATTCCCCACGGCAGCACTGACAGGATCAAGCTGCCACGTGGCCGCCTGGCCGTAGGCCTCCGCCAGGACCATTTCCAGCAGTTGCACCGGCGAGCCAGCTGCCGGGTTGAGCCATTGCGTCAAACCTTCAATGCTCAACGGCACCGGCAGTCTGTCGTGCAAGGTGGCCAGCTCCCCTTCCGGTGGCGATGCCATGGTGATGATGCTGGTGGATAGTAGCCATTGGTCCGGCGCCCCATCGTCCTTGGCGGGGTCCTTCCACCATTCGTAAAGCCCGGCAAAGGTGATGAGTGAGCCGTCGGCGCTGTGCACAAAGTACGGTTGTTTGCTCTTGCCGTCCGGTGACTTCTTCCATTCGTAGTAGCCCTGCACGGGCACCCCGCAACGTTTGGTCTTCAAGGCCGCCCGGAACGTTGGCTTCTCCGCCACGGTTTCACTGCGTGCGTTGAAGGCACGCACCCCCACCCCGGGGTCCTTGGCCCAGCCCGGCACCAGCCCCCACTTGGCAACATGGATTTGCCGGTGCGCCTCTCCGTCAATGAGCCGTTCGAGCACAATGGGAACGTCCGTGGTGGGGGCAACGTTGTAGGAGGCCCGCAACTCAAGGGACGCCTCAGCTTCGGCTTCCAGCTCTGCTACCAAGTCGCCCACTGCCCTCGCCATTACGTATCGTCCACACATGGAATCCATAGTGGCACAGACTGCAGCGGCGGCACAGACCCGGCCCACGAGCGCCGCCGCGCAACACTAGATGAGGAATATCCGCTCCACCCGGTAGCGTTGTCACCAGTAGCAATCAAGAAGACTTTTCTTTCAAGGAGTATTTGACGTGGAGTTCACCCCCGACGCCGGCACCATCACGATGTTTTCCACCACCTGGTGCGGCTATTGCAAGCGCCTGAAGAAGCAGCTGGACGCATCAGGAATTGGCTACACCGAGATCAACATTGAAGACGTCCCCGGCACGGCTGAACTCGTTGAAAGCCTCAATGACGGCAACCAGACTGTCCCCACAGTGTTGTTCCCGGACGGCTCGGCGGCAACCAACCCGTCCTTGAAGGACGTGGTGAGCAGGCTCGCGGCCTAGTCTGAGCCGAAGGACGAAGCCGTGTAGCCTGTCAGGAGCCTCATTTGATGTTCCCCAAAGGCGGAACTCAGCGGATTTTAGGAGCTCTTCCATGGTGCACAAGGTCAAAGGCGCGGTAGTCCTGAGCAAGGACGCGGCCGTCACAATCGAAACTGTTCTGGTCCCCGATCCGGGACCAGGCGAAGCACTCGTGGACATTTTAACCAGCGGTGTTTGCCATACAGATTTGCACTACAAGCAGGGCGGAATCAGCGATGATTTCCCGTTCCTGCTGGGCCATGAGGCCACAGGCGTTGTCAGCGCCGTGGGCGCGGGAGTTAGCAACGTGGTGCCCGGCGACAGGGTCATTCTGAACTGGCGCGCAGTGTGCGGCAGCTGCCGGGCGTGCAGCAAGGGCCAGAGCCAGTACTGTTTCAACACGGCCAACGCCACCTCGAGGATGACTCTCGAGGACGGCACAGTCCTCTCCCCCGCACTGGGCATTGGTGCGTTTATTGAGAAAACACTCGTGGCGGCCGGGCAATGCACCAAGGTGGATCCGGATGTAGACCCCGGCGCCGTGGGTTTGCTGGGCTGTGGTGTCATGGCAGGCATTGGTGCGGCCATCAATACAGGTGGGGTGAAGCGCGGCGACTCCGTGGCCGTTATTGGTTGTGGCGGCGTGGGCTCGGCAGCCATTGCCGGAGCCGCACTGGCCGGGGCCACCACCATCATCGCCGTTGACCGCGATCCCAAGAAACTGACGGCAGCTCTGGCGCTCGGGGCCACCCACATGGTTGACTCCTCGCAGGAGGACGCTGTACTCGCCATCCGGAACCACACGGGCGGGTTCGGGGCAGATGTGGTGATTGACGCCGTCGGACGTCCCGAAACGTACAAGCAGGCCTTCTACGCCCGCGACCTTGCCGGCACGGTGGTGCTGGTGGGTGTGCCCACCCCCGAGATGACGCTGGAACTGCCGCTGCTGGATGTCTTTGGCCGCGGCGGCTCGTTGAAGTCCTCCTGGTACGGCGACTGCCTGCCCTCGCGTGATTTCCCCATGCTGGTTGAGCTGTACAAGCAAGGCAAGCTTGATTTGGACGCTTTTGTGAGCGAACGCATCACCATCAATGACATTGAGGCGGCGTTCACCAAAATGGGTCAGGGCTCGGTGCTTCGATCCGTGGTGGAGTTCGCATGAGCGCCCGCATCGAACGTTTGGTGACCTCGGGGACGTTTTCGCTCGACGGCGGCACCTGGGATGTGGACAACAACGTCTGGCTGGTGGGTGACGATCACGAATGCGTCATCATCGATGCCCCGCACGACGCCGAGGCCATCGTCGCCGCTGTGGCCGGGCGCAAGGTCCTTGCCCTGCTCCTCACGCACGCCCATGACGACCACATCAAGGCTGCCCGGGCGGTAGCCGCCGCCACCGGCGCACCCATCCACCTGAACCCGGCCGACAGGATGCTGTGGGATGTTGTCCACCCGGGTGCAGCCCCCGATGTTGAGCTGCACGACGGCGACACCCTCACCGTGGCAGGCACGGTACTGACGGCGTTGCACACCCCCGGCCACTCCCCCGGGTCAACGTGCTTCTACTCCGAGTCGCTGGGCACTGTTTTCACCGGGGACACCTTGTTCAACGGCGGGCCCGGCGCAACGGGGCGATCCTTCAGCGACTTCCCCACCATTGTTGCCTCCATTACGCAGCGTCTGCTGTCCCTGCCCGCACAAACAGTAGTCAACACCGGTCACGGCGACTCAACAACCATCGGGGCAGAAGCGCCCGGGATTGCTGCCGCGCAGCAGTAAAGCACCGCTTCCTTCACATCGACCCGTCAGATAATGCCGCTATGAATCTTCATAGCGGCATTATCTGACGGGTCGATGAGCGTAGGAGCGGTTTTAGGGGTGCACTAGCTCCGTGTGCCGCGCATAGACCGCCAGGACCGCAGCTTCCACAGCGTCAACAGTGAGACCCGGAATCAGGTCCTCGGCAGCACCGGCGGTGGCCGGATCCCATGCCAGCCCCAGGGCAGCATACGTGCCGGTGAGGACGCTGCGGATGGGGGCAGAGTTTTCAACAATCACCACCGAGCTAAACAGCCACGCACCGGAGACCACCCGCTGGGCTGTGCCAACCAATTTGATTTGCCCGGCCGGCCCGCGGCCATGAACACTGAACTCGCCGGGGCAATACTCCCCCGGAATTTCACCCACCCCGGCATCAACGCCCACGCTTTGCAGAGCCCGCGCGAAGAGATCCCCGAAGAAGCCAAACCTCGCCTTGGCTCCGGCAATGGCGTCGTCCTCGCGTTGGAGGTGATCCACCACCAATGTGCCTTGGTGGTAGGCGGCGGCACGGCCACCGGCCCGACGCACCGCCGGCACGAACCCGTGCTCGGCTGAAACCTCTTCGGCACGGCTAAACCCCGCCAATTTGGTGTCGCGTTGCCCAAAGGCCACTGTGGGCTCCGGCCGGTACAGCCGCAACATGTCAGCTTGCTCGCCTGCTTTTACCGTGGCCAACAAGTCCAGTGCACGGTTCAGATCGGCTTCGGCACCGGTGTTGTGTTGCTGGCGGTGGACCTCCAGCAACGGGGCTACCATGCGGCTCACTGACTGTGCGGGATGGGTCGGATGGTCAGAATTTGTTCCGAACGCGCAAAGGGGCCCTTGACATCGTTGAGCACAGAGGATGTCAAACCAATGCCGTCACCGGCGAAACTCACGTGTGTGTCCAGGCCCAGCCATTCGCCAACGGGTTCGCGGTAGATGTGGAGGGAAAGGTCGACGTTGGGAAACATGAAGCCGCCGGGAACCGGGGCCATGCGCGCTGACGCGCCGTTGGCGCTGTCGGCCAGCCCCAAAAGGCGCACCAGCGGCGAGGAGTGACCCACGCCGTCGAGCATGGTGTAGGGACTGTGCAGCCAGGCGCGGCCACGGCCGGGGCGGTGGCTGGGGTTGGACCGGCCTTGCAGGGTCTTGATGAAGCCGCCGGGCCAACTTGTCATGCCATCCCAGGGCAGGGAGCTTTCCAGGCTGTCCATCGGCTCGTCTTCATACGCCTCAACGGCTGAGGTGTCATTGGTTTGCAAACGCCACGCAGTGACACGGACAGCCACCCGCCCCTGCGCCACCAGCTCGGTCTGCAGGAGTTCAATGGTCTTGCCGGGGCGCAAAAGTGTTGTTTCGAGGGTGAATTCACCGGCCGGGATCAGTCCCAAAATGTCAAAACTCAACCGGGCCAGACGCATGTCGGGGCGGGGCTGGAACTGTTCCAAGGCATGAATTAAAATGCCGGTAACCGGCGCCATATGCTGTTCGTGCGTGTTCCACGCGCCTTGGGCGTGGATAGTTGACTCGTAGCGATTTCCACCCAGATGGCGGTAGTACGAGGTCACATCTTCTGCACTCTGTGTTGTGATGTCTGGCATGGCTACGACTCTACCGGGCGCAGCACATGCTAATCCAAATGGGCCGCTAGGCCTGTTGCGTTGAGCTGCGGGCAACTTCTGGTGACAGGGCCGGACAATCATCTAGGGCGCTCTTATCCAGTTTGCGGGTCCGGGATACGCGGAATAGGTGGATGCCCAGAACGGCCGCGCCGGCCAGCAGCACCAGTGCAATGAGGGCCAGCGGGGATCCGGCGGCCGCGGCAACGGCCGCTTCAAAGGCTGCCAGTCCGATGGTCGCATAGATGCAGGCCCAGGCGAGGGAACCGACCACAGTTGCCGGAATATAGCGGCGCAGAGGCATGCGGCCCAAGCCGGCAGACATGTTGATGGCCGTTTGCACGCCGATGGTTAAGAAGCTCACGCTGACGGCTGGGGCGCCCCAGCGGGCAATGATCTTTTCGGCCCGCAGTACTGCCGGGGAGTCCAAATGCTTCTGGAGTTTCGTTTTACGTCCGCCGGCGGCAAGGCCGCGGCCCGCCCAGTAGGTGGCGTTGGAGCGCAACATGACAATGGCAAACAGGATCAGAAAAGCCCAGATAAAGGGTAGGGATCCGATGCTGTCCATCATGAGCGCGTACAACCCCCTGGGAGCCAAAATAATATAGCCACAGAATGCTGAGCTATTAGTCTTACCTATCCTAGCGAAGAACGGCAGGGTTGGGCTAATTGGGGCGGGGTGACGCTACTCGCTTGGGCCAGAAGGGTGAGGTGGCGCACAATTGCGCGGTTCGGGGCTAGCATCGTTGCATGACCAACGATGCTCAGCTTTCCCATAGTTCCGGCCCCTCTTCTATTCCCCTGCTGGATGAGACGATTGGCGCGAACTTTGCCCGCACAGCCTCCCGTTTCCCGGACAGGGAGGCGCTGGTGGACAAGCCGTCCGGGCGCCGGTGGAGTTATGCGCAGTTGAACGACGACGTCGATGCCCTGGCCCGCGGTTTGCTCGCCGCCGGAGTGAGCAAGGGAGATCGGGTGGGCATCTGGGCGCCGAATGTGCCCGAATGGGTGCTCATCCAATACGCCACAGCCAAGATCGGCGCCATCCTGGTCAACATCAACCCTTCCTACCGGACCCACGAGCTCAAATATGCCGTCCAACAGTCGGGCATGCGCATGCTGGTGGCGATGCCCGCGTTCCGCGGCTCGGACTACGCGGCCATGATTGAGTCCGTCCTGCCCGAATGCGAGGACCTGGCGGATATTGTCTACCTTGGCACTGGTTCCTGGGAGGCACTCGTGGCGGGCGGAGCGGCGGTGGCCGCTGACGCCGTCGACCGCGCCATGGAGCAGCTGGCTGCCGATGATCCCATCAACATCCAGTACACCTCGGGCACCACCGGCTACCCCAAGGGTGCCACGCTGAGCCACCACAACATCTTGAACAACGGCTACTTCGTGACGGAGACCATCAAGTTCACCGAGCAGGACAGGCTGTGCGTGCCGGTGCCGTTTTACCACTGCTTCGGCATGGTCATGGGAAATCTGGGCGCCACCACGCACGGTGCGGCCATCATCATTCCGGCGCCATCCTTTGATGCAGCCGCCACGCTGGCCGCGGTGCAGGAGGAACGCTGCACGGCCTTGTACGGCGTGCCCACCATGTTCATCGCCGAGCTGAACCTGCCCGATTTCTCCGGCTATGACCTCTCCAGCCTGCGCACCGGCATCATGGCCGGTTCCCCATGCCCCGTGGAGGTCATGAAGCGGTGCGTGAGCGAGATGCACATGGCGCAGGTATCCATTGCGTACGGCATGACTGAAACCTCGCCGGTGTCCATGCAAACGCAAACTGACGACGACGTGGCGCACCGGACCGAGACGGTGGGCCGGGTGCACCCGCATCTTGAGGTCAAAATTGTGGATCCGGCCACCGGTCTCACCGTCCCGCGGGGCACCACCGGCGAATTCTGCACGCGCGGGTTCTCGGTCATGCTGGGGTACTGGAATGATCCGGAGAAGACGGCCGGGGCCATTGATGCGGAGCGGTGGATGCACACAGGCGATCTTGCCATCATGTTCGAGGACGGCTACGTCAACATTGTGGGCAGGATCAAGGACATGGTGATTCGTGGCGGGGAGAACCTGTATCCGCGCGAAATTGAGGAGTTCCTCTACCAGCACCCGGATATTGCCGACGTCCAGGTTATTGGGGTGCCTGATGAAAAGTACGGTGAGGAGCTGTGCGCCTGGATCATGATGAAACCGGGCGCGGCGGCACTGGATCAAGCTGCCGTGTCGGCCTACTGTGCGGACCACCTGTCCCGCCACAAGGTGCCGCGGTATGTCCTGGTGGTCAACGACTTCCCCATGACCGTGACGGGCAAGGTGCGCAAGATGGACATGCGCACCAGAACCGTGGAGCTACTGGGACTCTAACAGTACTGGCCGGTGAACGTGCCAGCTCAGATTCCCCCTCACACACACATCTGTGTGGCAGTTGTTGGACGTCCAACAACTGCAACATAGAATTCCGGGAGGAACGACCTAGCCGCCAGCTGTCAGCCGCTCGCGCAGCCCCGGCCAGGCCGCGCCAAAGCCAGGATGTAGCGGAAGGTCGGCGACTGATTCCGGCGGCACCCATTCCAGGGCGAGGCTCTCCGGGTCGCTGATGACAGGTTCAAAGGGCACCACCACACTGACCGCGACAGTTGTGTAGCTCCAATAGCCCACGTCGTGGACGGAGGTGAACAACAGCCCCACGTTCACCCGGGGTACCCCGGCTTCCTCCCACGCCTCACGCAATGCACCATCCACGGCGCTTTCACCGTGGTGCAGCGCCCCGCCGGGCAGACCCCACGTGCCGCCGTGGTGAGACCAGATGGCCCGGTGTTGCAGCAAGACTCCGCGGCCGGCGTCGAACACCAACAAACCCGCCGAGCCGAACCTGCCCCAAAACTTGCCCTGCTCCCCTTCAACCCAGGCATCGCCGGGGTCACGGCTGCCGCCACGCCTGCCCGGACGCACAACGGCCGCGGCATCCCGGACAAATCGGGCGGCCGCGGCTGCGGAATTCGAGAGCGTGTTGGGATTTTCCTGATCCATGGCTTCCACGGTACCAACAACGCAGCGGCGGTCTAGTCCGTGAATTCCACACGTCTGAATCGCAGTTCCCGTTGCGCGCCCCGGAGCGGGGAACCGCTGAACGGCAGACTGTCCAGTGGGATGGAATTGGCAGCGTCCAAGGCCAGCTTGTTGGCCGCCGCGGCGGCCTTCTGCGGCAGCCCAAGCGACTGCGCAAATTCTGCCCAATGCCTCGCCTTGAGGTTCTTGTACTTGCCGGCTACGGACAGTGCCATGGTGTTGTCGCCATAGAGGAGTGTGCAGGGAACATCGTAGATGGGGGCCATGGCGAAAGCGCCCGCGGAATTACCCAGAATCGACAGGTTCTTGGCATGGAGGTCTCCGTTGCCGGTCAGCCACGCGAAGACAAACTGCAGATACGTATTGCGTTTGGCCACAACCGGGGCCTGGCACTGCCGGGCCAACGCCACGGCAACATCCTCGGCAGTGACACTGTACTTTGAGGCAGGCGGCAGCCCGAGGACCTGTGTCCCGTCTTCCAGGGGCAGCCGCACCCAGCTCTCCCCCACGCCCCTGACACGATCGAAGCGTTCCACGAGCAAGCCGTCAAGACCGTTCCTGTCTCTGATGACCTTGTTCCGTGCCACCTGAACTTTTAGGCCTTTGGCCCCGGCGAGGTGGGCAGCTTCATTGACCACGAGATGGGGATTCTCCGCCGGATCCAGCTTCAGCAGGTAGCGCATTCCACGCATCGCTAGAGGGGTGGTCAGCATGGACGCACTGGCCTTGTCCTGGACACCCGGCAAGCCGTGAAGATCAACGGAATTCGCGAGAGCCGCGAAGTCAAGGTCTTCAGGATGCGAGGTGTCGGCCAGCGTCTGGGGTTCGGTGGGCGCAGCACCTGCCGGAACTACTTGGACGTCCCCAGGTACATCAGCTCCAACGGCCAGCAGGAGTGAGAGCTCGTCATCGAAACTTGTCTTGGCCGCGTTCTTCAAGACGGTCAGCCGGTGACCCTCAGGTAGAAGGCCGGCAAAGAACGGCGGCAATGCCCCATTTTGGGTCTCAACTGCTACTGCTGACAGGGGCAGGGAGAACGCAACAGGTGCCCTGGTGCTGGCAAGGTAGCTGTCCCGGTAGGTGAACCGCACGCCTCCTTGTGCGGTACGCCGCAGGTGGCCGGCCAACGTTCCGGCCTTGTAGACATCAGCTTCGCGGATGAGCTTGAGGTGCTGGAGATCCTGTGTCATCGGGTGACCGTCAGGCGAAGCCCCAGGACGTTGGCCGCCGCCACCACAGCCCGCAGGGACGGGTTGCCGGTTCCCGTCTCGATGGCCCGGATGGTGCGCTCCGAGGTTTCGGCGAGGTTGGCCAGGTCTTCCTGGGTCAGCCCCGCTTCCTTCCGGGCGGCACGAATGCGGGCAGCTACGGCCGAAATACTATCCACAACATCCCTCCAAGCGGCAAGATAATGCCGAGTTTGGCATCTGTTTATGCCATTCTGCATCATCCATTCATTTTCGGCAATATTTTGCCGAAAATGGCACTTGTGGCACCAGTTAGCACCCTAAAGTCATCAAGCGGCAATATGCTGCCGGATGGCGGAGGGTCCAGCACACAGCGGGGAAGCGTCAGCCAGGCCGATCAGGAGGGTTCGTCTTGGAAAGCCCGAACCTCCACCCTCCCCGCGCACGCGCTGGACGCTTCCTTGGCCCAGTCCAGGGCGGCCTCAAGGTCGCTGGCCTCGATGACCCAGAACCCGCCCAGATATTCCGCGGCAGTGTGAACGGCCCGTCAGTCACCACCGACAGGCCCCACCCGGGACAAAAAATGCGCGCAGCCCGACCGAATCGGCCAGGCTGCGCGCGTCAAGTCGAAAGGGTTAGAAGTCCCAGTCGTCGTCTTCGGTGTTGACGGCCTTGCCGATGACGTAAGAGGAGCCTGAGCCGGAGAAAAAGTCGTGGTTCTCATCGGCGTTCGGTGAGAGCGCGGACAAGATGGCCGGGTTCACGTCCGTCACGGCGGCCGGGAACATGGCCTCGTAGCCCAGGTTCATGAGCGCCTTGTTGGCGTTGTAGTGCAGGAACTTCTTGACGTCCTCGGCCAGGCCAACGGAGTCGTAGAGGTCGTGCGTGTACTGAACCTCGTTCTCGTACAGCTCAAACATGAGCTCGAAGGTGTATTCCTTCAGCTCTGCCTTGCGCTCTTCGGAGAGACCCTCAAGACCCTTCTGGTACTTGTAGCCAATGTAGTATCCGTGCACAGCCTCATCACGGATGATCAGCCGGATCAGGTCTGCGGTGTTTGTCAGCTTCGCCCGTGACGACCAGTACATGGGCAGGTAGAAGCCGGAGTAGAACAAGAAGGATTCCAGCAGCGTGGAGGCGATCTTGCGCTTGAGCGGATCGTCGCCGTAGTAGTAGGACTCAATAATCTGAGCCTTCTTTTGCAGGTTCACGTTCTCCACCGACCAGCGGAAAGCCTCGTCGATTTCCTTCGTGGAGCACAGGGTGGAGAAGATCGAGGAGTAGCTCTTGGCGTGCACCGATTCCATGAACGCAATGTTCGTGTAGACGGCTTCCTCGTGCGGGGTGATGGCGTCAGGGATCAGCGAAACGGCGCCAACCGTGCCCTGCAGGGTGTCCAGCAAGGTCAGGCCGGTGAACACGCGCATGGTGAGCAGCTGCTCGTCAGGTGTCAGGGTGGCCCACGACTGGATGTCGTTGGACAGCGGCACTTTTTCCGGCAGCCAGAAGTTGTTGACCAGGCGGTTCCAGACGTCTACGTCCTTCTCGTCCTCAATCCGATTCCAGTTGATGGCCTTTACGTGGCTCGCCAACTTCAGCTTCTCCGGTGTCATGACTGCTTCTCTCCTTGTATAAATCTTGGCGGCCGCGCGGGCCAAATCAATCTTAAGCCAAAGGTACGACGGCGGGACGCACCCGCCGTCGTACGCTTCAGTTATGCCGTGCTACAGCATGCAAGAAACACAATTTTCTACCTCGGTCCCTTCCAGCGCGAGCTGGCGGAGACGGATGTAGTAGATGGTCTTGATGCCCTTCTTCCAGGCGTAAATCTGGGCCTTGTTGATGTCACGCGTGGTGGCTGTGTCCTTGAAGAACAACGTCAGGGACAGGCCCTGGTCCACGTGCTGCGTGGCGGCAGCATAGGTGTCGATGACCTTTTCAAAACCAAGTTCGTACGCATCCTGGTAGAACTCCAGGTTGTCGTTGCTCAGGTACGGGGCCGGGTAGTACACGCGACCCAGCTTGCCTTCCTTGCGGATCTCAATCTTCGAGGCCACCGGGTGGATCGAGGACGTTGAGTTGTTGATGTAGCTGATGGAGCCTGTGGGCGGGACGGCCTGCAGGTTCTGGTTGTAGATGCCGTGCTCCATGACCGAAGCCTTCAGCTCACGCCAGTCATCCTGGGTGGGGATGTGGATGCCGTCAAACATTTCAGCAACCTTGGCGGTCTGCGGAACCCATTCGCCGTCGGTGTACTTGTCAAAGAACTCGCCGCTGGCGTACTTGGACTTCTCGAAGCCGGCAAAGGTGGAACCAGTCTCCATGGCGATCAGGTTGGACGCCCGGATGCAGTGGTACACCACCGTATAGAAGTAAATGTTGGTGAAGTCCAGGCCCTCGTCGGACCCGTAGTGGACCCGCTCGCGAGCCAGGTAACCGTGCAAGTTCATCTGGCCCAGGCCGATGGCGTGCGACTGGTCGTTGCCCTTGGCAATGGACGGCACGCTGGTGATGTTGGACATGTCCGAGACGGCCGTCAAGGTGCGGATGGAGGTCTCAATGGTGCTGCCGAAGTCCGGTGAGTCCATGGCCTTGGCAATGTTCAGTGAGCCAAGGTTGCAGGAGATGTCCTTACCGGTTTCGGCGTAGGACAGGTCATCGTTGTACGTGGTGGGCGCGGAAACCTGAAGGATCTCGGAGCACAGGTTGCTCATGATGATCTTGCCGTCGATCGGGTTGGCGCGGTTCACCGTGTCTTCAAACATGATGTACGGGTAGCCGGACTCGAACTGGATCTCGGCGAGAGTCTGGAAGAACTCGCGTGCCTTGATCTTCGTTTTCTTGATACGGGCGTCGTCAACCATCTCGTAGTACTTCTCGGTGACCGAGATGTCCGAGAACGGCACGCCGTAGACCTTTTCGACGTCGTACGGGGAGAACAGGTACATGTCCTCGTCGCGCTTGGCCAGCTCAAAGGTGATGTCCGGAACCACAACACCCAGCGAAAGGGTCTTGATGCGCACCTTCTCATCAGCGTTCTCACGCTTGGTGTCCAGGAAGCGGTTGATGTCCGGGTGGTGGGCGTGCAGGTACACGGCCCCGGCACCCTGGCGGGCACCGAGCTGGTTGGCGTAGGAGAAACTGTCTTCAAGAAGCTTCATCACGGGGATGACACCGGAAGACTGGTTCTCGATCTGCTTGATCGGCGCACCCACTTCGCGGATGTTGGTCAGCGCGAACGCCACACCGCCGCCACGCTTGGACAACTGCAAGGCGGAGTTGATGGAGCGACCAATGGACTCCATGTTGTCTTCGATGCGCAGCAGGAAACAGGAGACCAGCTCGCCACGCTGACGCTTGCCGGCATTCAGGAACGTGGGGGTGGCCGGCTGGAAGCGGCCGCCAATGATTTCATCAACCATCTTCATGGCCAAGGCCTCATCGCCGCGGGCCAGGTGCAGGGCCACCATGCAGACACGGTCCTCGTAGCGCTCCAGGAACCGGTTTCCGTCGAACGTCTTCAGCGTGTAGGAAGTGTAGAACTTGAACGCACCCAAGAAGGTCTCAAAGCGGAACTTCTTCTTGTACGCGTGCTGGTACAGCTCGCGGATGAAGTTCATCGTGTACTGATCAAGCGTCTCGCGCTCGTAGTACTCGTTCTTGACCAAGTAGTCCAGCTTTTCTTCCAAGTCATGGAAGAACACGGTGTTGTTGTTCACATGCTGCAAGAAATACTGACGGGCGGCGGCGCGGTCGGCGTCGAACTGAATCTCGCCGTCGGCATTGTAGAGGTTCAGCATGGCATTGAGCTCGTGATAGCCCATACCTTCCCATGCTGCGGGCATGCTCTTGGCGGCCTTCACTGCTGTTCCTGGCTCTGCGGCAATCGTGTCCAAAATTCTTCCAATCCTTCGCGAACGCGGTCCACGTCTTCCGACGTGCCCATCAGTTCAAAACGGTATAAATGCGGTACTTTGCACTTGGTGGCGATGATATCGCCGGCCAGGCAAAAAGCTTCCCCAAAATTTGTGTTCCCGGCGCCAATGACCCCGCGAATCAGATCGCGATTCTCCTCCACGTTGAGGAATTTGATGACCTGTTTGGGTACTGCCCCGTGTCCTTCATCGCCCCCATAGGTGGGAAGGACTAAAACATAGGGTTCTTGAGCTAAAAGTGTGTCTTCGTGGGTGTACACCGGCAACCGCGCCGCATCCATCCGAAGCTTCGAAACGAAACGGTGCGTGTTGTCAGACGTTGATGAGAAGTAAATCAACCGGCTACTGGTTGTTCGAGACGTTATCTGACCAACAGCGGGTTCTGCTGCTACGGCTGACATGACAATCGCTTTCCAACTACTTACTTGCGGCTGCGGGGCCAACCCTTTACTGATTGACCCCGCCGGTGCACGCTGGTGCACCTAAATTTTGGTGTTAGCGCGTGGCTGCTGCGCCACGCAGCTCACTACGCGACGCTGGTGGTCGCATCCTGTGTGGCGGCAGCCAGTTCGGCAATCTTGTCCGGGCGGAATCCCGACCAGTGGTCAACATCTGTGATCACAACGGGAGCCTGCTGGTATCCCAGGCTCAGTACATGCTCCAGGGCCTCCGGATCGGTGGAGATATCCACGCTCTGGTAGGTGATGCCCTTCTTGTCCAAGGCGCGGTATGTGGCGTTGCACTGAACGCAAGCAGGTTTGGTGTAAACCGTGACGGTCATGATCGAGTTCCCCTTGTCTATAACTTCTAATGGCTGCCGCATGCGGCACACTCGCTGTCGGTGGGAACCACGGTTCACGCCACGGTCTCGCCAGCTATTCGAGCTGTTCAAGCGGGTTCCCGAGGGACCGCTTGAATTCTGTATTAGATACTACATGTTGTGCAGAGCCCCGTCGCTGACCCCTACATGATGTATTACAAGTATGTCATTTTATGCACCGGTAGTCCACAGGCTTGGCGCTTTAAAAGCCCTAAAATTCAAGGTTTAATTCGAGCTGTCCACAGGGTGTGGACTACTTAGTCACAATAATCTGCGCGGCGTGTCTGCTGTTCGGGCGTGTCGGCCCTAGTGGTCAGCGCAGCTGCCACCGGCGGCGCTGACCGCCAGGAACGGCGTCGTATTTTTCCTCACCTGGCACCGCTGCCTTGCACTCCGCGGGCAGGTGCCGCCGCTTATGCTTGCTTAGAACGAGCCTAGCAACGAGAAAGAGGGCACACGTGATCAACCCCGTGCATTTGCAGACGCTACTGGAGGTAGTCCGTCGCGGGTCATTTGCGGCCGCCGCCACTCAACTGGGGTACACGGCGTCGGCCGTTTCACAGCAAATGTCAACGCTGGAACGGGACAGCGGTGTCACATTGTTTCAGCGTTCGGCCCGCAGCGTGCTGCCCACTGACGCAGCGCGGGTCATGTCCCGGCATGCGGCGAAGGTGCTCACTGACATCGATGCGTTGCTGGCGGCCAGTTCCCGCACCGAGGAAGGCACCAGCCAGGAACTGCGGCTGGGCATCTTCCCGTCCCTGGCCACCTACGCCCTGCCCCGGCTGTTGCGCAGTCCGGAGTGGCCGGCGCTGGGCATCAACCTTCACGTGTCGGTGGGTGAGCCGCAACAGACCATTGGCGGGTTGCGGAGCGGCGGTGAATTGGATGTTGCCCTGGTGTACCAGGTGGGCCAGTCCGGTCTGGCGTGGCCGCACACCATCAACAGATCATGGATTGGCGATGACAACTTTCGGGTGGTGCTGCCGAAGGCGTGGGGCATCCGGGCCGGTTCGGTCATGGAGGCATCGCACCTCTCCGACATGCCCTGGATCATGCACCACCCGGGTACCAGTGATGCTGCCGTGATTGAAAGGCTTTTTGCCAGCTGCAATCTCCACCCGCGGGTGGCGGCCTACAGCGACGACTTCAACGCCAGCTTGCAACTGGCCAGCGTGGGCCTGGGCGCAGCCTTGGTCCCGGAGCTAGCCCTGCAAAACAAGCCCGAGAATGTGGTGGTGCTGGACGTGCCGGAAATCCGGCTGGCCCGGAACATTTTTGCCCTGCTCATCAATGACAAGCGGACCGCTCGCATTGAAGTGTTCGTAGACAAGCTGGCGGGCATCATGGCTGAACTGAACCGCACCAGCCACCTGGGCGAAACTGCCCACCCGCTACGAAAATAGCGTTCGATCAGCGTGGATCAGGGCAGCCTCGCGTCCGAGCCCGGCACTGCGCATAGCCCCTTTAGCCTTTCCTGAACTTCTTGGCCGGTGCCACGAATCGCTTGATGACCTGCTTCTTGATGGCCCCAAACGGCGGGTAGATCAAGCCCAGCGTGTCAGGGGACAGGGGCTTGTCCAAAACTGCCTTGTGGTGCGAGAACGTGTCAATGGAATACTGTCCGTGGTAGCGGCCCATGCCACTTTCTCCCACTCCACCGAACGGCAACCCGGGTATGCCCAGATGCGCCGCAGGCACGCCAAAGTTCAACGCCCCCGACGACGTTTGCAATCTGAATGCCTCCCGCACCCCTGCGTCTTCGCTGAAGACATATAGCGCCAGTGGCTTGTCGCGCTGGTTGATGAACTCAATGGCAGCCTGCGCCGACTCCACGCCCACCAGCGGTAGAACCGGGCCAAAGATTTCATCGTCCATCAGTGCCGATTCGGCATCCACATGAACCACTGTGGGCGCAATGTATCGTGTTGCAGCATCCGTTGACCCTCCGGTCACAAGCGCCGAACCGCTCTGCTCCTGCAGGTCCGTGGCGAGCAGGCCCGCAACGCGGGAGAAGGCTGCGTCGTTGATCATGCGACCGAAGGCCAGACTGTGGGCTGGCTCCGCACCGTAGAGTTCCTCGATGGCCTCTGGCAATTCCTTGGCAAGCTTGGCCAGTGCGGAGTCCGTGCCCAGCACATAGTCGGGGGCCACGCAGGTTTGGCCTGTGTTCATGAACTTGCCCCAGACGATCCTGCGCGCTGCTGTAATCATCTCTACGGTGTCGTCAATGTAGACAGGCGACTTCCCGCCCAGCTCAAGGGTCACGGGGGTGAGGTTTTTGGCGGCCGCGCTCATGACAATCCGCCCCACTCGGCCGTTGCCCGTGTAGAAAATGTGGTCGAAGCGCTGTTCAAGCAGCTCGGTGGTTTCCGGCACACCGCCCCCCACTATCGTCACGGCGCCAGCAAGGTACTCCGGAACCCAGCGGGCAAGCACTGCCGAACTGGCCGGTGCCATCTCACTGGGTTTCGCTACCACAGTGTTCCCGGCTGCGAGCGCACCGATGATAGGTGCCAGAAGAAGTTGAATGGGATAGTTCCACGGTGCAATAACCAAGACAACGCCCAATGGTTCCAGCACGATGGTTGCCTTGGCTGGTTGAAACTTTAGCGGCACTGACGCCTTGCGGGGTTTCAACCAGGATTGAAGGTGCTTGACTGTGTGGGCTATCTCTGCGGTGAGAAAGCCTAGCTCCGACAGCCAGGCTTCGGCCGGATGTTTGCCAAGATCGACTGCGAGCGCTGCCGTGAAGTCATCCTTGTGGTCTATCAGCATCTGGTTCATGGCCGTGAGGCGTGCCAGGCGCCAGTCGAGCGGTTTGGTCACGCCCGTGTTGAAGAATTGGCGGGCCGCCTCAACGGTTGCTTCGATGGTGTTCGGTGCCCCGTTGGTTTGTGCCAGGGTGTCCAGGTTCTGTGCGCTCATGGCCCCAATCTACTCCCCCAGTGTGGTTCTCGATTCCAGCATGCTTACTGGCGAGGGATTGGTCGAGAAGGAGTCCCTCCCCCATGGGTGAGGGTCTCCCCTGGTGATGCGTTGTTAGGCGTTCGCTCGCATCTAAATTCGTTCGACGGCGAGTATCACCTGTTCGCTCACTCCGCCACGCGCGTATGGGCCTGCCCCGCGGTGTGGCCGTAGGCAGTCCCAAAGGATCCACCGCCAGATGCGGCGGTTTGTGCCCGATATTCCGACAGAAGCCAATTCGAACATATATTCGAAGTTGGTAGAAAGTGGCGGAATTTCGCCCACCAAAACACGGCACTCGTGTCGAACCATAAATCGTTGGAAGGTTGCTCGCGCCGGTGGCCGCAGAGGCCGCGCATATTCACATGACCCGACTGGCAGACATGACAGCGCGCAGCAGGGAGGCTTGCGTGGTTGACTGTGCTTGTTCGTATGCGGCCACCTCGGAACCAGATGGTAGGAAGGCAAGAGACAGTAATCAAGTACATGACCTTAGGGGGTCGCTGCAGAAAACTGACTTTATTGTGTCGTAAGGATGGGGAGTTCGGTGGTTCTGCGGCACGTTGGGGTCCGTTTTCCGCGCCAGGGCTACCGTTGAGGTGTTTGAGTATTCGTTGGGCTTGAGGGCGGGCTCGCCGGTGGGTGAGACATACCGGTAGAGGGTTTGCCGGAAGATGCCGAGTTCTTTGGCGAGTTTCCCGAGGTGAGTCTCGGGTTGGCCCACGGCTGACATCGCGAGGCGGATCTTCGCTGGCGTCATCGTGAAGGGTCGCCCTCCCTTGTGCCCCCGGGCCCGGGCTGAAGCCAGACCGGCTTTGGTGCGTTCGGAAATGAGTTCGCGTTCGAACTCGAACTCGTTGATGCTGCGCAAACTCGGCGCCTACCCACGCCAAAACGGTCTCGCGAAAGCATTGCGTGAATACGGCCGTCTCGAGCGGACCCTTTTCATTCTGGACTGGGCGCAAAACCCGGGCCTGCGCCGACGCGTCACCGCCGGGTCAAACACGGGAGAGGCCCGCAACGCCCTGGCTCGAGCCGTGTTCTTCAACCGCCTCGGTGAAATCCGAGACCGTGCCTTTGAGCAGCAAAACTATCGGGCCTCCGGGCTGACGCTGCTCACTGCGGCCATCGTGTACTGGAACACCATTTACCTCAACCACGCAACCAGCTCGTTGACCGGACCCGAGAGCCCAGATCCTGAGCTGCTACGCCACCTCTCGCCCCTAGGCTGGGGAACACCACAACCTCACCGAGAACTACACCTGGGGCAACACCACAAAACCCGGGAAACTCAGGACCCTACGCAGCCGAGCCAGCTGACAATAATGATTCCCACCGAGTCGCGGCAGATCCTTACGACACAATAAAGTCCGTTTTCTGCAGTGTCCCATTAGGCATGCCAGAGACCCGCCCATGTGCCTGTCCCCACATCGTCGAGTGCCGTGTGGAAGGCAACTGGGCCAGCGAAACCTCGATCGGGGAAGACGCACGCTGACACTTCGGGACGCACGTGCCGGTAACGAAGAAACGAATATCTCCGTGCCAGACCCCACTTTGTTCCCGGTTTACTGCATCCTTCTGCCGGGAGTTATTTCACGGTGAGGGTGCCTTTCATGTTGCCGTGGAAGTTGCAGTGGTAAGGGTAGGCCCCGGGTTCGGTGGGGGCGGTGAAGGTGGCGGTACCAACCTGGATGTTGGCGTCGAACGCGTTGGCAGTGTCAGCGGTGATGGTGTGCGCTTCGATGTCTTCGTTGGTGACGGTGATCTCGGCTCCCGGGCTCACGGTTTCCGTTCCCTGGTATTTGAAGCCCTGATCAGTATTTTCTCCGGGGCCGCCGCGAGTGTTGTGCCCTGGCCGGAGGTTGAGGGCGCGGTGTCTGTGGTGACGGCAGGAGGTGACGGGAATTGTACCGCTGGTGTGGGCGAGGCTGTTGTGTCGGCCCCGGAGGTGACGGGATTTCCGCAGCCGGACAGGGCCAGCACTGCTATTGCTGCCGCCAGTCCGATCCTGCTACCGGTTCTGGTATTTGCTTTCATGGGTGAACCTTTCATGGGCACCGCAAATGGGTGTCGGGTTGCGCATGGGGTCAGGGGTGTTCGATCCAGCAAGCGAGGATGGTGGAGGAGAGCTGGTATGCAAGGGCGTTCCTGGTGATGTTCTCCGGTCCCAGGGTGGCGGGCAGGTCGGTGGCGTCCACGTGCAGGACGAAGGCGTCTTTTTGGAACACCGCTGATCCGTCGGCGGTTTCGTAGGCCGGGAAGCCGAGGTTCGCGAGGCCTTCGATGGGTGTGGCGTCTTTGGTCTGGGCCTGCATCGCGTTAAAGTAGGTCAGGGCGGACGCCTTGTCGACGGCCTCATGGACTGAGATTGTCAGTGCGCCCTCGTTCAAGTGGTAGGTGCAGGTGAAGGTATTGTTGGCCCAGTCGTTGATGGTGTGAGGGTCCTCCTTCAGGTTCAGGATGGACGTGAGCCTGTCCATCGGCTGGTCCCCGCAGACCATCAGGGCAGCATCGCTGGGCCCGTCCTTGGTGGCACCGGGCGAGGACGTTCCCCCGCCGTGATGCCCGCCGCCCTGGCTGTCAGTGTGCCCCGCTTTGGGTGACGCTGCGGACGGGGCCGTCGCCGAAACCGCTGACGGAGCAGAAACAGACCCGGTAGCTGCGGCGCATCCGGAGAGCAGCACCGATGCTACGGCCAGGGCGGCCAGGGCCTGGTTTCGATTCTTCATGTCTTATCCATCCGTGCCCGTTCCTGCTTCTGCAGGCGAGGGCCGTTGTCAGGTTTTGAGTTTGGCGTAGATGACGTAGTTGTCGTCGAAGAGGCCCGTGGCGGGGTCGTAGCCGTCGCAGGTAACGAGCCGGAGTTCAGCGTATTTTGTGTTCCCGTAGACCTCAAGGGTGGGGAATTCGTTCTTGCTGTAGAGGGCTCCGCGGTCAACGATAAACACGGCGATGCTGCCGTCGGTTCTGGACACGTCGATTTCGTCGCCGTTTTTGAGCTTCTCGAGGTCCGCGAACACCCCGGTGTTCCCGCCGAGGGCGTTGACGTGACCGAGCATCACGGAGGGTCCCCGTTCACCGGGTGTGGGGGAGCCGTTGTACCAGCTGGCGGGTGCACCGTCACCGGTGTCTTCCGGCACTTCTAGGGAGCCGTTCTCCCGCAGTCCTAGGTGGAGAAGGTCCGTCCGAACCCCGATTGAGGCAATGGTCAAGGTGACGGGAGCCGACGCGCTCATCACCGGCGAAAGCTGCTGGGCGGGCGGGGACGCCACGGCGGCAACGGTCGGCGGGGTGGCTGTAGCCGGCGTCGGAGCCGCGGACATGCCGGGTGATACCGGAGATGAGGCGGAAGCGGAAGTTGGGGAGCTGTCGTCGGGCGTTCCGTTGTTTCCTGCGCCGCAGCCGGCCACGGTGAGCAGGAGCAGAATCCCGGCCACCGCAGAGGCCAGGGGGCCTCTGCGGTGGCCGGGTTTCATGAGTATCACAGTGATGGTCCAGTCAGCCCTGGCTTAGGCTGCTGATTCGCCGCTGCGGCGGCGGCGGATAACGTAAGCTCCGCCAGCGAGGGCGATCAAAGCCAAACCGCCGCCGATAGCGAGGGCTCCGGTGTCGGTGCCAGATTCGGCGGTGACGCCCGTGTCAGCGCCGCCTGCCGGCATCTTCATCTGGCCGGCCTGCAAGGTCCCGCACAAGGCGGGGGAAGTGGCCGCGAGCGGAAGGGACGGTGCAAGGTCGCTCTTGGCGGCCTTGCCTGCCGCGCTGAGCGTGGCGGGGTCAAGGCCGTGGACGACGACCACGGCGGTGCCCGCTTTCAGGGCCGCCTGGGTTTCGGCGTTCAGTTCGAAGGTACGGTCAACGGTGTAGGCGGCGCCCTGGCCGCCAACCTTGAGGTCAAGGCCTGCTGCGGGGCTGGTGTCGCCACTGGTGGACAGGGTGGTGACGATGGGGCCGTAGAACGGGTCACCTTCAGTGGTGGAGATGACCTGGTCGCCGTCCTTGTCGGCCGAAGGATCCGGGCAGGTGCCTTGCTTGCCGCCGTGGATGTGCTGGACGTGCGGGTACGGGGCATCCATGAACGTCGCCGGCATACCAGAAACTTTCAGAACAACGTGGGCCTGGTTGCCCGTGACATCAACTGTGATGGTGCCGGCGCCTGCGCTGCCGTTGAGCTGGCCCAAGGTCGACTGGTAGGACTGATCCGCTGCCATCGCGGGGGAACCGGAAAGGGCCAAAGCGGCCAAAGCGAAGGTGGAAACAGCCAGAAAGCGAAGTGTCTTTTTCATTGAAAAATCTCCTCATACACGTTCGTGTGATGTTGGCGCCCCGGGGATGGGATCCCGGTACTTCGAGACGCTACCAGAAAAGAATAGGCAAGAACGTGAATTGCGCCACATTTTTCAGGTAGGACCAGCCAGGCGCGGGCGTTCAGGCGGCCGTGATCTGTCTAGTTCAAGTAGCCGAGGCGCCGCGGCCACCCCGAGAAGCCGTCCATGATCCCGACTGGTTCTTGCGCAGCAGGGCGTAACCGGCCACCGCCAGGGCCCCGGCGACCGCTTCGGCGACCGCCGATATAACCTTGGCCGCGTACCAAACCGGCTCATACATTGAGGGCAGCGGCCCAATAGGCGGGACCTGGACATACCGGTACAGGATGACCGCGACCAGGGACGACAACGCAACCAGGGCGGCGAGGGCGAAAGCGGTGCGCGAGCCCGTGACTAGTACGAACACCGAGGCCAGGACCGCGGCTCCGGCCTGGATCAGAAACAAGGTGCCTTGCCCGAGTCCGCCCGGGGCTCCCTGCTGGTAGCCCGGGGCGAGCTGGACATGGATCACGGCACTGACCACCAGGCCAGCAGCGACACCGACACGCAGCACCCACAGAAACCGTAGATGCGATCCTAGTCCCGGCCGACTCATTTCTCGGTTCATTTCACGACCAGCGTCCCGTTCATCTGCGGATGGAAGCTGCAAATAATTTTGTACTCACCCGGGGTATCCGGGGCCTGGAAGGTCACCGTTGCCCCGCCCGGGACCTCAATGTCGAACCCGCCCTTGTCCTTGACAGTCAGCGTGTGCGGGGCGCTGTCAGCGTTCGTTACCGTCACCATCGCCGTCGGCTTAACCGACTCCGGAACCTCATAGGCGAAGTCCAGAATCGTGATATCCGCCTCACCAGCCTGCGCCGATCCTTCAACTGACGGGGCAGCGGAGCTGGTCGCGGGCGGCGGGGCGAAAGAGTCCCCTTCCTGAGCTGCGCAGCCGGTGATGGCCGCCAACGATACGATTCCAGCTAGGGTCAGAATACGGTTGATCGTTCTCATGACAATCCCCTTCAAAAGGCATGTTGCCCCCCACCCGCCAGATGGCGCGCCCATCAGGAAACAACCCCCTCACGCGTTATTCGTAACACCTGCGCTCAAGAACTGCCCGACCGGGACTGGCGGAATAACCAACCTAATTGGCTCCATGATCCCCGAAGGAAGTCGCCTGGTCAAGACTAAATATGTGACATAACACAGTTGACGCGTGATCCGGGGTTTGTTTGGGCGCTGAGCACCATGTCGGTGATCGTTTCAGCCTCCTTCGTGGCTGGGGTGCCGACGGTCTGGGATTGTTGGATGAGGGAGTTCCTGTCGGGGAAGATCCCGTCCACGTCCGTCCGCCTTCTGAGCTCGCGATTGAAGCGTTCTTGGGGGTGACTGAACCAGAACTTGCGCCAAGGCCTTTCTTCGGGTGGCTAGAAAACGGAAAAAATCGTACGCTAAGGCCGATTGGAGGGGCACAGGCGCCTGAATTTTCCTGTGCCTGGTTTGGCGTTGTTGCGCCAGGTGTAGTCGCCGGTGAGGTTGAGATGTTCCCAGCCCAGTGGTGAGAGATATTGAAGGAGCGCGTCATCGAATTCCGGATCGTCGCTGCCAACTGCGTTTGTGGCTCGTTCTAGCTAGACGGTGTTCCAGAGCACGATGGCGGCCGTGAGGAGATTGAGCCAGGAGGCGCGGTAGCGTTGTTGCACGAATCCGCGGTCCCGGATTTCACCGAGCCGGTTGAAGAAAACAGCCCTGGCGAGAGCGTTGCGTGCTTCTCCCTTGTTCAGCCCGGCATTGACCCACCGGGGTAGTTCGACGCTTTGGAGCCAGTCCAGGATGAACAGGGTACGTTCGATCCGTCTCAGTTCGCGCAGGGCCACGGCCAGGCCGTTTTGGCGTGGGTAGCTGCCAAGCTAGCGCAGCATCAGTGAGGCGGTCACAGTGCCTTGTTTGATGGAAATGGACCACCGCAGAATCTCGTCCCAATGGGCCCGGATCGCCTTCCGCCTACGGACGGGGTCCAGATAACTTCCAGCGACAAGCTGAGGTCCAGTGGATATCTGACTCCATACGTCGTTAGCGTACGATTTTTTCAGTTTTCTGCGGCGGCCCCATCGTGCCCGAAGCAGCCAAAGACTTGATCAACCAGGTCTCGGGCATGCTCCCACGGATCCCGTTCACGACCCTTCTTCTCGAAGTCGATTCCAAAACAGGTTTCACAAACGATTTCCCACACCTGAAGACCGGGGCGCAGGCGAAAGACAAAACACCGCTCTTGACCGCGATCCTGGCAGACGGTATCAACCTGGGTCTGACGAAAATGTCCAAAGCATGCAGCACTGCAACGTCCATGCGAAGTTAGGTGCTGCAGCTTAGGCTCAGCTGCCCCGTAACAATATGCTGATGTCCGTTTGGTTGATGCCTGCGACTGGCCATCGCCTTGAGCTGAATGCGCTTTAGTACCCGCCGCTTGTGTTCAAGCTTCCGTTCACCCCCTGAGGGAAGAACCCGCCGGATTTGACCGATTCCGCGGTCAAATAGGCGATGTTCAAAACCTGCGCGGGGGTTCGGCTGAAGGCTAGTGCGTTGGCGTCGGCGGGCACGAGGTTGGCTACATTGCCGGTTCCGATGCCCTGATCAAGGTCGCTTGTGCCATCGAGGCTGTCGCGGGCGTCCGAGATTGCTTGGGCGGGCGCCTGAAGGCCCAGGGCGTACATGGTGGTCCTGATAATGCCCGCGTGGTACGCCTCCACAGCAAGGATGCCGGCAGCCGCCTCGAGATAGGTCTTGTTGTCAATGAACGGGGCGGCACCCTTGTAGGCAGTGACGCCGACGTCTTCAAAAATAAACGCCCCGAGCAAGAAACTAGTCTCGTCTTCGAACGGGCTGAAGGTCTGGCCAGCGGTGATGAGTCCGGCAGCGCGAGCGGCGGCGGTAAAACTTGCATCAAGGTCGATCGGCGGACGGGCCACAGCGGCTTTGCCCAGGGCGCTGCGCAGGAACCGGACATGAGCCTCTTCATCCGCTGCGATCTCCACGGCGTACTTCTGGATCAGGCTGCCGGGGGTGAACGGGACCTTCCTGCCGCCGGTTACTCCGCCTTTCTTTCCTCTGCCGTCTGTGAGGCTGTCGGCAAGGCCGACTCCAGTCACTGCACGTAGGTAAAACTCGGCCTCGAGGTATTCCAGGTTCAGCGCGAAGTTCAGGATTGCCGAATCACTGGGTCCATCCTCATCATCCACATACGGATGGGCGGCTGCAGGCATAGCAGACAGCAGGGCCCCGCTGCCAACGATGCCTGCCGCTGCGGCGGCGCTTAACAGCCTTCGGCGGTCAAGGCTGTTTTCCGCGCTCCGGGCCATTGCCGTGGTGATGAACTTCCGTTCGAACATTTTGATCTCCTGCCATTCAGATGGAATGGCGGGGGCAGGACTTTCTCCTCTAGCGCTCCCCAGCACCGCGGAACCCTCGCCACGGCCGAACCGACCGCGATAACTGTCAGAGTACCTGCAGGACTACGGCAAAGACAAGCAGTCGCGTTGACTCTCTTTTAGTGCTCGCGAAATGGGGTGCGTGCCTCATTTAGGAATGCTCGCGAAGAGTCTGTCCACCGTGGCGGGCAGCACGGTGAGCTGGGGTGATGAAACAGGGGATATCGATGGGGACCCGGCAAGAGCTCGTCAACGGCTTTGCGGCCGAGTACGCGAACGGCACCAAGGACCAGAAAGGCGTGATGCTCGACTACCTTTGTGCTGCGCCCGGTTGGTCCCGGGCCAATGCCTGTCGGCGCCTGGCCGCGGAGTTGCCCAAGGCCGCATGCGGTGCCCCGAGGCCCATGCCGCGGCGCAGGCCACACAAGTACGGGCCGGCGGCCATCATGCTCCTTGAGCGGATCTGGACGCTCCGCGGGAGGCATGCGGAAAATACCTGGGGCTTGGGGAGGATCGGTACGAAAATTCAGGCTAACGCCTTATCGGTGTTGATTCCATGCGTGGATGGTGAAATTTTTGTGGGTCTAGCCGGTGGCCTCGCCGGCGCGTTTAATGGCGCGGTAGACGGTTGAACGGGCCACTGAGAAGAGTTCGGCACGTTCCGCCGTTGTGTGTGTTCCCGCGTGGTGGACGGAGACCAAGTGTGTCTCTTGTTTCTTGGAGAGTTTCGGTTGCTTCCCTCGCAGGCGGCCCTTGGCTGTGGCAACCTTCATTCCCCCGCGGGTGCGCAATCGGATCAGGCCGGCTTCAAACTCGGCGACCATGGCCAGGACGTTGAAAAGGAGCCAGCCTGCTGGATCGGTGGGGTTGTGGACGGATCCGCCGATGCTGAGATTAACGCCGCGGCGGGTGACTTCATCGACGATGTCTTTCGCATCGCGCAGTGACCTGGCCAAGCGGTCAAGTTTGGTCACGACCAGGGTGTCCCCGTCCCGGCAGGCGGCTAAGCCTGTATCCACCGACCTGAAAACCGGATCGGTGGATACAGGCTTAGCGTACGATTTTTTCCGTTTTCTGTGGCGACCCCTTAAGGGACGGGATCACGGCAGCCGTCGGTTTCTGCACCGCGGTTGGCTTTCAGATAGCATCTGGGGTTCACTACCGAATTGACGATGATCAGGGACTTCAGCCGGGTTATGCTCCCACCTGGATTGTGGTGGGCACTAACGTGGGACTGCTGATCTTCGCTCTTGGTGCACTTGCGATGCTGAGAGTGGGCATCACAGCATCGTTCCAGCGCCGCCGCCGCACGAAACCCTAGCGCCGAGCACTTCACCCCTGCACATGCTGTCCTGTTGCCCTCAGCCCGTCCTTATATGCAGAAGGCGTCCCCTGCCAACCGTGAGGGAGACAAGGAACGCCTTCTGGCGTAAAGCGGCTGGACCTCGGGAGGGCGTGGGGACTAGACCAGCTGGGCGCGAACTTCCTTCGTGGCGTTGACCAGGTTGCGCAGGGACTCTTCAGTCTCGGCGTAACCGCGGGTCTTCAGGCCACAGTCCGGGTTGACCCAGAGCTGGCGGGCAGGAACGTGCATGACGGCAGTACCCAACAGTTCGGAGACCTCGGCCTGGCCGGGGACGCGAGGGCTGTGGATGTCGTACACGCCCGGGCCTACGCCGCGGCCGAAGCCGTGGGCTTCCAGATCGTTGACAACATCCATGCGGGAGCGGGCTGCCTCGATGGAGGTCACGTCTGCGTCCAGACCGTCAATGGCGTCGATGATGACACCAAATTCGGAGTAGCACAGGTGGGTGTGGATTTGGGTGCCGTCAACGGCGCCAGCCGTGGAGAGGCGGAAGGAGTTCACTGACCAGTCCAGGTACGCGGCCTGGTCGGCGCGACGCAGCGGCAACAGCTCACGCAGGGCGGGCTCATCGACCTGGATGATCCGGATGCCGGCGGCTTCCAGGTCCGCGATCTCATCGCGCAGGGCCAGGCCCACCTGGTTGGCTGTGTCGCCCAGGGGCTGGTCGTCGCGTACAAAGCTCCAGGCCAGGATCGTGACAGGACCCGTGAGCATGCCCTTCATGGGCTTGCTGGTCAGTGACTGTGCGTATTCGGCCCACTCAACGGTGATGGCCTTCTCGCGGGTCACATCACCCCAGAGGATGGACGGGCGGGTGCAGCGGCTGCCGTAGGACTGGACCCAGCCGTGGACTGTGACGTCGAAGCCTGCCAAGTTCTCGGCAAAGTACTGGACCATGTCGTTGCGCTCGGGCTCGCCGTGCACCAGAACATCAAAGCCGAGTTCTTCTTGCAGGTCCACCACGCGCTTGATCTCTTCCTTCATCAGCGTGGTGTACTCGTCCCGGGTGATGGCGCCCTTGTTGGCGCGGGCACGGGCCGAGCGGATCTCACTGGTCTGCGGGAAGGAGCCAATGGTGGTGGTGGGCAGCGGCGGCAAGGCCAGCGCTGCTTCCTGGGCGGCAACACGTACAGGGTATTCGGAGCGGGTGAAGTCGGCCGGGGTCAGCGCGGCCAGGCGGTCGCGAACCTCGGGACGCTTGACGCCGGGAGCAACGGCGCGGGCGGCGATGATGGCGGAGGCCTCTGCGATGGCCGCAGCTGACGACGCCGGGTCCACCAGATGGGCGGCCAGCGTCACCACTTCGGTGACCTTCTGGTCGGCGAACGCCAACCAGCTGCGCAGTTCCGCGGAGAGCTGGGTTTCCTCCGTGACGTCATGCGGGACGTGCTGGGTGGAGGTGGAGGTGGAGACTGTGACGCTCAACCCGGCAGCCTTGAGGGCATCGAGCCTGGCAGCTGACTCGGCCAGATCGTTGCGCCAGATGTTGTGACCGTCAACCACACCGGCAACAACAGTCTTGCCGGCCAGCAGTACCAGTTCTCCAGCGGAAGGCACGGCGCCCTTGAACGCGTCAATGTGCAGCGCCTCGATGGGGGTTGCAGCCAGGGTGGGCAGCAATTCGGCAAGGGCGCCGAACGGGGTGGACACCAAGATGGCGGGGCGTCCGGCAGCAGCACCGAGGAATTCGTAGCTGCGGGCAACGGCGGCCTGGATGACGGCAACCGAAACGTCCTGATCGGCAACCAGTGCCGGCTCATCGAGCTGAACCCAGCTGGCGCCGGCAGCACCCAGGCGGGTCAGCAGTTCGGCGTAGACCGGGAGCACATCTTCCAAACGTGAGAGGGGTGAGAAGCCGGCCGGTGCGTCGTCGCTGGCCTTGCTCAGGAGCAAGAAGGTCACCGGGCCCACCAGGTAGGGGCGGGTTTCAAAACCGTTGGCCAGCGCATATTCGAACTGCTCAACAATGCGGTTGGAGGTCAGCGAGAAGGCTGTCTCCGGGCCAATTTCCGGCACCAGGTAGTGGTAGTTGGTGTCGAACCACTTGGTCATTTCCAGGGGCTGCTGCTCAACCGTGCCGCGGGCCAAGGTGAAGTAGGCGTTGATGTCCAGCTGGCCGTCGGCGTTGCGCAGATCGCCGAAGCGGGCCGGTACGGCACCGATGTGGGTTGCGGCGTCGAGCACCTGGTCGTAGTAGGAGAAGGTACCGGGGATGGCTGCTGCCTCGGTCAGGCCCAATTCGGTCAGGCGGCGGGCTGCGCCCAGCTGGATGTCCTTGGCGGCGGCATCGAGCTCAACGGCGTCAATCTTGCCGGCCCAGAATGCTTCAATGGCCTTCTTCAATTCACGACGACGGCCGATGCGCGGGTAGCCCAACAGGGAGGCGGCGGGGAAAACGGGGGTGTTCGACATGGGAACTTCCTTAGATATGTTGAAACGAAGATTATTCACAAGGGTGGTGTCAGGGGCGTGTTCAGGCCCTGACAAGGCGTGCTGGGCTGGCAACGGGGCTGGGGACGCCCCTCAGTCTTAGCGCCGGGCGGCCGGGGCGAAGCAGTTGCAGCTTGTCCAACACCTCCAAGGCGGCTGCGTGCTCGTTGAACGTGTAGAGGTGGATGCCGGGGGCGCCAGCATCCAGCGCGGCACGGGCCAAGTCGACAGTTGCGGCGACGCCAATGCGGCGGCTTTCGGCGGCGCCGTCGGCCCTGCCCAAGGCATCGAGCAACGTGGTCGACGGCGCAACGCCCGTCATGTCCCCCAGTCGCTGAACACGGCGCAAACTGGTCAGCGGCATCACGCCGGGAATGAGGGGAATACTCACTCCCGCCCGGCGGGCCCGGCTGACCAGGTCCTTGTACTGGTCGGCATGGAAGAACACCTGGGTGATGGCAAAGTCGGCACCGGAGCGCTGCTTCGCCAAAAGCACCTCGACGTCATGCTCAATGGAGGGCGATTCCGGATGCTGTGCCGGGTAGGCCGCCACGCCAATGGCCACCTTGCCGGCGCACAGCAGTGCCGACCGGCGCTGCTCCACACGGCGGATCAGTTCAATCAAGTCCTGGGCATAGGTCAGCGAACCGGCCCGTGGCTGGGTCGGGGCATCCTTGGGCAGGTCGCCACGCAGTGCCAGAATGCCGCGCACCCCGTGGTCCAGGAGCTCGGAGATGATCTCGGCCAGCTCATCTGCCGTGTTGCCCACGCAGGTCAGGTGCGCCAGCGGTCGCAGCGACGTTTCCGTCAACAGGCGGTTAAGTAGCTCCACGGCCGTGTTCCGGTTACTGCCGTTGGCGCCATAGGTGACTGCGACGTAGTCCGGGTTGGTGCACTCCAGCTCGCGAATGGTGTCCCAGAGCGATGCTGAGGCCGCTTCGTTGCGGGGCGGAAATAGTTCATAGGAAAGGGCAATCGGCGCACTCTGTGTCGACGGCGCCGATGCCTGTATAAGGCTCGGAGGAGACATTTGCTTGGTCCTTCAGGATGTGTCGAGCGTCACTACCTCGGCGTCTAGAATACCGAAAGGCAGCAACAGTCACGTTTTCGTAAAAGGTGGGGCGAACCCGGCCCTGCACACTGCGAATGCTGCAGCTGTCAGGGGTGCCGGGATCCGCCAGCAAATGTCAGGCCCACATGGGGGCACCCACACCCTCGATTCAACCAAGGGTCGCTGACACACGTTGAGGAACTAACGTTTGTCCAATAATAGGCACTATTTTTTGACAGCACCAAGTTGAGATCGAATTACGACGCAACTTTACGGAATGTTTCGCTAAATTTGTTCGGCCAACCACCCCAAACTGGCCGCCTCACCGAATTAATGACCCATCCGAGGGTCTGCCGTGCGCAGCTCGTGCAACTACCAGGGCTTGGCGTACTGCTCCGGTTCGGTATTGGAGAGTTCGTCGTCGAGTTGTTTGCTCTTGCTGCGTTCCTGCTGCGCTTGTTGGCCGTTCTTTTTCAACTGCTCCAGCTTGCTCGGCGGCGGCTCCTGCGCAGGGGCCTCACCGCCGTCCTGCGGCTGCTGTGGCGCATCGCCCTTGCCGGCGGCATCCTTCTCCGCCAGCCGCTTTTGCGCCTCCGTGAGGGCCTCACCCTCGCCGTCTTGATTGTTTTCGCTCTCGGGTGCAAAACAATCCGGCGGCGCCTGGGCGATCACCTCACGCCCTTGCGCGTACAAGGCCTTGGCCGACGCCGGGTCCCCGGCCTGTTCCTTCGACTCACCGAGTTTTTCCAGGCTGAGCACAAGGTTCACGCGCACCTTGCAGGACTCGTTGGCCGGTACTAGTTCCAGCGCTGCAACAAACTGTTCCCGAGCCTTGAGGAAGTCACCGCGTAAAACAAAACCGTCGCCTTGGGCGAAGTGCGCCTTGTACCGTTCCACCATGTTCAGGACCCCCATGGCTTGGCCTGCCTTGAGCGTGCCGTCGGCTTGACCGCCGGCATAGGAGTTCTCCGCCTGAGCGGCGGAGATGGGCAGTGACAGCAGTTTGAGGGCCACCACCACAGTCACTAGCGCCACAGGTGCCGACGCCAACAACAGTTTCCGCCGCCGGCGCAGCCTCTCGGGCGCTGGCGTGGCTTGGACAGAGTCGATGCTCATGGCATTTCCTTTCGGGGACGCTGCAACTGGCGGTAGGCGCTACTGAGCAGCGCCACCTCCCACACCACAACCCCGAAGGCCGCCAGCGCAAACAGCCAATAGACTTCCCACCGGCCCGCCCGTTCACCCAGCGTCGTCGACTGCACGGCCGCCTTGGGCGCCGAGTCGGTCAAGGCGGCGGCAATGTTCGCAGGAGCGGCCCGGTGAACATAGGGGATCTGCAATTGCTGGGCAATGCCGTTGAGCGCTTTCTCATCAAGCCGTGAAATGGCCGGCTTGTAGCCGGCTGACTTGTCCATGATGTAGGGTCCTGGCTTGTTCAGGCTGAAGGTGTATTCGCGCATCTGCCCGCCAGCGGCGGTGCCATAACCCAGCACGGCTCCCCCGTCGATCAAGTCCGTGCCCTGCGAGAACGGTTCGGGGGCCTTGCTGGCCGTTTGCTCGCCGTCGCCGAAGTAAAACACCAGCCGCGGCCTGGTGGGGTGTGCTTTCTGTGACGCGGCCAAGCGTTCACCCAACAAGGGGGCCGCCCCGCTGATGCTACTGCCCTGGGAGGAGTAGCTGGATTTGGGCGTGAGCACCTGCGTCAGCGTGTTTAGGGCCGTGGCGTCTGTTGTCAGTGGCAGCACCACTGTGGCGTTGCTGTCAAAGGTGATCACCGAAAACCGTGCACCGGCAAGTTCTGTGGCCAGTGCGTTGATGTCAGCCTTCATGCCCTCCAACCGGGGATCCTTGCCGTTGTAGTCTTCGGCCGAAGAGCTGGGTGTCACATCCACCACAAAGAACACATTGAGATCGGTCGTTGCCACCGGTGCCGACGCCCCCGCCAGGCCCGGACGCGCGCCGGCCAGGACTACCAGCACCACCAGCAGTGCGTAGCGCCAACGCGCAGCACTGCGGCTCTTCAGGAGCAAATATGCCGAGGCTGCCAGCAGCAGCACGGCCAGGGGCCAAAAGACCCAGGGCGTGACAAGGGGCAAGAAGGTCATCGGCGCAGCCTCCAGCCGGCAGCACCAAAGACCAGCAAGGCCAGGAGGGCAACACCCATGGCCAGGCCGGGGTGGTCCACGATCAACCGGTGCGGGGCACCCTTGAGAAGTGAGGCCTCGGTGGCTTGCACCTTGTTCACAATGGATTCAACGGCTGCCTGCGATTCCAGCGGATAGTAGGCACCGCCTGTGGCACGCGCCGTGTCCTGCAACCCCTTGGCGGCGGAGGCGAAGGCCGGTATTGAGCCGTAGTCATTGGGATTCAGTGCATAGATACGGGTGTTGGCGCTCTTGGCCAAGGTGGTGGACTGGGCCAGGGTGAAGATGGGCTTGCCGGAAAGCATATTGTCGGTGGCAAAAATGATGGACCGGGACCTTTTCGTGTCTGTTGTTGCCGGGAAGCCGTTGACGCAGCTGGCCAAACCGTCGCCAATGAGCGAGGAACCGGCGGCCTCATAGGTGCCGGCCAGGTACCCGAAACTGGTGGCATCGGCACTCAGCGCCTTCTTGGCCAGCTTGAGCTCTTCGGCCACAAAATCGTAGTCATCCGTGAGCGGGAACGCCATGACGGCGCTGGAATCAAAAATTGTCAGCCCGATGCGCTCGCCCTTGAACTTGCCCACCAGGTCTGCAAAGACGCTCACAATGGCCTCGTCGGTGTCCAGCATGGAGCCGGACACGTCCAGGCACAGCATGATGTCCCTGTTGCGCTGTTCCGGGATGCTGGTGCTTTCACTGACGGGCCGCGCGGCTGCCACAATCAACGACACCGCCAGAACGGCCAGCGCCGCCAGGGCAGTCACCAGCCACCTTCTGTGCCGCGCCACAGCCTTCTTGTAGGCCGGTAGCGCCGTCAGCCTGTCGGCATGGGCCACCGGCACCAAGTCTTGGCTTGGCCTGGGTCGGCGCCACAGCACCACGACAACTGTTGCCAGCACGGCCAGGCCCAGGGGAACCAGCCACCAGTATTTCAGCGCCACGAGCCCACCACGTTTCGTGCCGTTTGGACGGAGCCGGCCACGGTGAGATGGTGGCTGTGCTCGGCGAACTCGCCCGGGTAAAACAGCTCCACGGCGTCCGCCACGAGCGGTAGTTGGTGCCCGCGTAGTTGGGCCAGTGTCATGCGCTGGGCCTTCAGCCCCGTCATTTCATGGACGAAGGTGCGCACGGCCATGCTCAGCTCAAGGTGGGCAGCACGGGCACTGAGCGTCCCGGCGTCGTACCTTTGTTCAATCGCAGCGATCAGGGCCCAATACTTTCCCCTGACTGACTCCGGGTTTCTGGGCGCCACAAAATCGGGCACGTCCGCCTCGGCGCTGGCCCGGGTGGAGATCCACAGCCAGGCAAACCAGCCAAGGCACAGGATCAACAGTGCAACACCGGCCAACGGCCACCACACCGAGTAGCCCACGGGGGCGTAGAACGTTGCGTCAGTGGGCACGGCGGTGGCTTTCCAGCAGGGCAAAGATCTTTGTCATAACCTCGGAGGTGGAGCCGATGTTTGTGGCGGCAATGCCATTGGATGTCAGCACATCAGCGAGGGCCTGGGCGCGCGCGGCCGTCGCGTGCAGGTAGCTGTTGGCCAGCCCCGGATCCTGGGCCAGCAGCATCAGCACGGTTTCCAGCCCGGCCACGTCAATTCCTGCACCGTGCACGGCGCCTGGTCCTGCGAGCGCCGCGTCGGCCAGCTGCACCCACAAGATCTCATGCTGGGCGCGCAGACGGCGGAGCACCCTGCTCAGGCGCTCATCGGCCTCTACCTCATCGGCCATGACCACCAGGAGCATGCGTTGCTTGTAGTGCGAGGCGACGTACTCCAGCCTGGCGCAGAGCTCACTGGGACCATTGCCCAGTGCCGCCGCGTCCACCTGGCGCAGGACCTGCTCAAGATGGCTCTCGGTCCCTCTGGCCGGCAACGTCAGCGAGGATGCGCCGTCGCCGTACACCAAAGCCACCGAATCCCCGTGGCGAAGGGCCAGGGAACCAATAACACCCATGACCATCACGGCAACGTCCTTCTTGATCTCACCGCCAAGGGCGACGGCGGCCATGTTCCGCCCCGTATCGGCAACAAAGAGCAGCTGCTGGCGGCGGGTGGCAACATAGCGCTTGATCAGGGGTGTCCCCACCCGGGCCGTGGCCTTCCAGTCAATGTCGCGCACCTCATCCCCCGGGACGTAGTCACGAAGGTCATCAAAGTCCAGGCTGCGGCCCCGGAAGACGGAGGCGTATTCGCCGTCGAGCATCCCCCGGGCCCGGCGGTGGGCAAAGATGTACGTCTTTGATTTGACCGCCGTCAATAAGGTACCCACGTATCCCTAAGGTGTCTGCACTGAATCAACGATGGCGGCAACGATCTTCTCCACCTTGATGTTCTCCGCCACCGCCTCAAAGCCCAGGATGATCCTGTGCCGCAGCACCCGTTCGGCCAGCGCCTTCACATCCTCCGGGATGACATGGTCGCGGCCCTGCAGGAGCGCCAGGGCGCGCGCTGCCTGGGTGAAGGCGATGCTGGCGCGGGGGCTGGCCCCAAACTCGATCAACCCGGCAAGCTTCGGGTCAATGTACTGTGCCGCATGGCGGGTGACGTAGACAAGACCCACAATGTAGTTCACCAGCGCCGGGTCCAGATAGACCTTCTTGACGGTGGCTTGCAGGGCACGCACCTGGTCAAGGGTTGCCACGGCCGTGGGTGTGGCGCTGGCCAGGAACACGCCGGCATCAATCCGCCGGATCACCTCGGCCTCCTCCACGGGGCTGGGATAATCCAGCACATCCTTGAGCATGAACCTGTCCATCTGGGCCTCGGGCAGCTGGTAGGTGCCTTCCTGCTCAATGGGGTTCTGCGTGGCCATGACCATGAACGGCTGCGGGAGGGCGTACACCTGGCCACCGATGGTGGTCTGGCGTTCCTGCATGGCCTCGAGCATGGCTGACTGTGTTTTGGCGCTGGAACGGTTGATCTCATCCAACAACACAATATTGGCGTGAACCGGTCCCAGCGCGGTCACAAAGCTGCCCTTGGCGGCGTCGTAAATCTGGGTGCCCACAATGTCACTGGGCAAAAGGTCAGGGGTGCACTGAATGCGGTGAAAGACGGCGCTGACGCAATCAGCAAGTGTCTGGGCTGCAGTGGTCTTGGCCAGACCCGGAACCGACTCCAACAGCACGTGCCCGCCAGTCATCAGCGAGATCAGCAAGGTTTCACGCAGGCGCGTCTGGCCCACCACTTTGCTCTCAAAGCTGCGCGAAATGCTACTCACCAGGTGTTGGGCATGCTCCAGCTCTGCGGG
Source organism: Arthrobacter sp. TMN-49 (assembly GCF_054511095.1). NCBI lineage: Bacteria > Bacillati > Actinomycetota > Actinomycetes > Micrococcales > Micrococcaceae > Arthrobacter > Arthrobacter sp. TMN-49. Next base: position 44,922 of record NZ_JBTNDH010000009.1, read on the forward strand.
TTCGATCCGGGAACTGACTGTAGCAGTGGGTAACACGGTGTCGGGGCCTTTCGATGGCACAGCTCTGGGCAATATTGTCCTGTCCAGCTCACCCCACGCCCGGCATTGCTGCAATGGGGAGAACTTCCCATCTTGCCCTGTCCCTGACGCTGGCCGGGGACTACAGTATGGTTCATGAACCAGTTGCCAGCCTCCTATGAAGAGTACTTGCAAGGCCGTGACGAGGACTTCATCGCCACAGTTCTGCCAGTCTTGCAGCAATCAGTTGCCGAGAAGAACCACGGTGTACGGGTGATCATCAATCCGCACCTGATTCAGGCCCATATTGACCTTGCGGTTCCCTTTGGCGTGATCCATGAGGGCGTTGACTAAACTTCCGGTGGCTAGAGCTTCGAGTCCAGCAGGAGCTGCGCCGCCTTGGGGTTGAAGGTCTTCTCCATGACCAAGCAGGCAGCACCGAAGGCTTCCTCACCGGAATTCACAATGGTGCCAACCACGTCAACCGAGTGAACACTGGTGGTAACACTCAACCGTTCCAGCAGCCCCGGCATCTGGGCCAGGTACGCCGGTGCCAGTGCCGGCCAGAATGGTCCGCCAAAGACAACCCGCTCCACATCGAGCAGGTTGGTCAGGACCGACACGGCGCCGGCCATGAGCCGTATGGACCTGGCCAGAATTTCTTGAGCTTGGGGGTTGCCGTCGGCAGCCGCCTGAGCCAGCGCCGCCACGTCGTCGGGCAGTGATTGCGGCGTGTGCGGATCGGCGGGGGCCAGGACGCCAGCGGCGCGGGCCTGCGCCACCAACGTTTCGGGCATGCACGTGACTTTGACACAACCCCGGCGGCCACAATCACACTCAGGGCCGTCAGGGTCGGTGATGATGTGCCCAATTTCGCCGACGTTTCCCGACGCTCCGCGAACTGCTTCATCGTTGAGCACCAGGCCGGCACCAATGCCGGTGCCAATGTACACAAACACAAAGTCGCTTGCACTGGCCGCCGAACCGGCCCACAGCTCGGCCACGGCGGCGGCTGTCACGTCCTTGTCCACCACAACGGGCAGACCCGTGGACTCGCGCAGCAGCTCCTGCAAGGGAACCCGCGTCCAGCCGGGCATATGCGGCGGCTCCACGACCGTGCCACTGGCAGCATCAACGGGTCCGGGGGTGGCAACACCAACCCCTGCTATCCGGTGCTCCTCAACGCCCGAGGCGTCAATGATGCTGCGGATCTTGGCACCCATGGCTTTCACGGCATCGCTCGGGCGGCTGACAAGGTCAGTGGCCTCATCAACGGACACCAGGACTGTACCCACAGCGTCGACCAGAGCATAGCTGGTCAGGGCGGGGTCAATGTGCAGCCCAATGGCGTACATGCCGCGCGGGTTCAGGCGCAGAATGGTCCTTGGCTTGCCCGGACCGGACGTTTCCTTGCCGGCTTCAACAATCAACTCGGTGTCAAGGAGGCGGCGGCAAATATTGGAAACAGTTTGCGCAGCCAGGCCTGCCGAGGCAGCCAGCTCCACACGGCTGAGACCCTCAGCGGAGCGGCGGATGGAGTCCAGGATGACAGCCTGGTTGTAATCACCCATTTTGGGAAGATTTGTGCCACGGCGCCGCTGCGGCAAACCACCCTCGGGAACACCCAACATTTTCTCCTTGTCAGATTACATTCATAAAAAACGTCAGCGAGTCACCCAATACTCAGCTGCCAGATTACCCCGCTCCGGGCCACTAAGCGTGACCGCCACGACGCGAAGAGCGATTTTGAGCTTAAGAGTTCCTCAAGTTTTCCTTAAGATTTCCGTGAAACGCTCACCGTGAACTTGCTGTTGCGCCCCACCACCTCTGTGGGACCCACCAACTTTTCCAGCGCTGACCTGTACTCCAAATGACGGTTGTACACGCACCAAAGCTCACCGCCGGGCGCCAAGACACGTGCTGCTGCGGCAAAAAGTTTGTGTGCAATGCCGGCATGGACTGTGGCACCAATGTGAAAGGGCGGGTTCAGGAGTATCAGGTCCACCGACTGTGCCGCGAAGGTACCCAATGCGTCATCGCGAATCACCTTGATGCGCTCCTGCAGCCCGTTGGCAGCTGCTGTCGCCGCGGTGGAGGCCACGGCAGCCGCCGACTGATCAGTTGCCATGACGCTGATGTGCGGCCGAGCTTTGGCCAGCGCCGCAGCAATGGTGCCGTTGCCCGCACCCAGGTCAATGGCGGAGGCGGCCTGGGGCTGCATGCGCGGCAGGAACTCCAGGAGGAAGCGGGTGCCAGTGTCAACTTTGCTGCCACCAAAGGTTGCCCCGTGGGAGCACAGCCAGAGGTCAAGGTCGGCGTGAAATTCTCGCCGCGGAAAGCTCTGCGGTGCCCCGTCGTTGAGTGGGCCGCTGACCAACAGCGGCCGGGATTTACGCCAGGCCCGTCCCGCTGTGACAGCCGAAAAATGTTGCGCCAGAACAGTGTTCATGGCCAGGGTCATGTGTTTGATGCGCCCACCGGCAAATACCTGCACCTGCGGGTCTGCGTGGGCTGCGATGAGTTCGGCAACCTCTGCCACCTCTTCAAGGCTGCGCGGAAGTTGCCACAGGACCACCTTGACGTGTTCAAAGAGTTCGCCGGTCAGCGGCATGGAGGTGTAGGACTCGCTCAATCCGGCCCGGAACGCATTCGCCGCCAGCGCATGCTCGCCCGAGAGGCCATCTTGTTGTACCCGCAGCCCGCTGAGCCCGTGGACTGTGGCGGTTGCCAGTGTCAAGGCACCGTACCGCTCCCCCACAATGGCCACGTCGCCGTGACCGGCCAGTGCCAGAGCCTGCGCACCCTCACGCAGAATCAGCTCATCCGTGGCGTCGTGGGCGAAGAGATTCTCGGCCTCAATATCGGGAAACCGCCGTAGCTGCGCAAAATCAAAGTCAATGACCGGGGTTCCGCTATTTTGCTCCACCGAGCCACTCTACAGGGCCGCAAATTGCGCCGAAGTTGCGGCGTGCTACTTAGTGCCCAGAATCACAGCTTATAGCGCATCGACGTACAGCCATTGTTTGCCGTCGCGGACAAAACTGCTGGTTTCGGTCAACGAATCCTTGAGCTTGCGGTTGGCTGCCGAACGGTAGTGGGCCCTAAAGGTCACAACACCCTCATGGTCAAAACAGCCGCCACGTTGGCTGCTGAGGATTTCCAGCAAGTACCATTGCTGATCGGCGTCCAGATCAAGGGAAGCCGGCCGGGTTGAGGGATGCCAGGTGCGCAACAAGTAGCGGGCATCACCAAGCGCGAACGCAGTAAAACGTGAGCGCATCAACGCCTCGGCTGTGGGCGGGTAGGCGCGTTGGTCACTTGAAGCCGTGGTGAGGTATTTGGCGCAGCAGCTTTCAAGGAGCTCACCGCTTTGGCAGGGGCACCTCATGGCGCCGGATGGGTCTGTGCGTGGAACCATTCAATGTGTTCCTTGAGAGCGTGAGCCGCCCGGCCGCCGTCGTGAGCCAACACTGCCGCCACGATCCCCTCATGCTGTTGGCGCAATGAGGGCACTATCGAAGCCCATTTGGCTTCACTGTCAATGGCTGCGCTGACGTAGCTTTGGATGGCCGAACGCAAGGACTCCATCATGGCCGTGACCACTGCATTGCCGGCCAAAGAGCTCAACAGTACGTGGAAGGCTGCGTCCAGGACATGGAACTCCTCCCGGCCAAGCTCCGGGGCGTTCATGGCCGCCAGTAGCTGGCGCAGCTGGGCCACTTTGGCGTCGTCGTGAACGTGGTGGGCAGCTTCCACAGCAGCCCACGTTTCCATCATGATGCGGGTCTGCACAATATCGGCCACGGGGAAATGACTGGTTGCCATGTGCAGGCGCAGCGTGGAGGCCAGCCCTGCACTGGGATTGGCTATGACAACGGCCCCTGACTGCGGGCCGGAGCCAACGGAGGTCCGCACCACGCCCATGACGTCTAGGATCCGGATGGCGTCCCGTACGGAGGCGCGGGAGATCCCGTGTGTTAGGGCCATGGCCCGTTCTCCGGGCAGATGATCGCCTACTTTGATTTTGCCGTCCCGAAGGTCAGCCTCAATGCTGTTCAGCACTGCCTCGTAGCTGCGGGCGGCGGGAATGAGTGGGGAATCTGGCATGGACACGCCACTATTGTCCCATTTTTGGCCCGGTTCCTTCGACTCCGTGCCATTCCGCGCCTGCCGGGCGCCGCGGGGGCCGTTGTGGACATTCGATGATGGCCGACCATGGGCGAAAGTCCACAACGGCCCCCGAGCGTCCGGAAACACAAAAGTCCGCCCATCCCTAGAGCAGGATGAGCGGACTTTATGCGTATTTTGGTGGAGCTGAGGGGACTCGAACCCCTGACCCCCTGCATGCCATGCAGGTGCGCTACCAGCTGCGCCACAGCCCCAAAACAAGAACCATATTCAGTTATAACCCGGCGTGATAGTATCTTTGCCACACGTCGTGTTTGGTGGAGCTGAGGGGACTCGAACCCCTGACCCCCTGCATGCCATGCAGGTGCGCTACCAGCTGCGCCACAGCCCCAAACCGCTATTTCCAGCCAAACCAATCGGTCTTGGCCGGAACAACTTGTCTATCCTAGAACACGATTTGCCCAGCTGACAAATCGGCGGATTCCCCCGGCCTAATCCTCTACGGGTTCGGCCAAATCCTCGGGTAATTCATAGGGCTCCGGGAGCGTGCCAACGTTGTGTTCCAGCAGCCGCCACTGCCCGATGCCGGTACCGGCAGCAGCTGACTGGGACGCTTCCAGCACTGACCAATGACAGTTGGAAAGCCCCGACAGGGTGCGCCATAAGTCTTCGGGCAGTCCGAGCATTTTCGCCACAGCCACTCGGGTGGCACCGCCATGGGTGGTCACCACCAGCGTGCCGCCATCCGGCAGGGCGTCAACGTTTTCCAGGACAGCGGACACCATGCGATGGGCAACTTCTACCCGCGTCTCTCCGCCGCCGGCGCGGACCCCCGGCACATCTCGTTGCCACTTGTGGATCTGTTCGGGAAACTGCTCAATGATCTGGTCAAAGGTTTTGCCTTCCCATTCCCCGCCATACGTTTCACGCAGGCGGGGGTCCACCAGAACATCACCACCTGTCAAGGTCGCCAACGCCTGGGCAGTGGAAAAGGCCCGGGCCAAATCTGATGAGAGGATCTGCAGGTTCGGATCGTTGCCGTTGCCGTTGCGCACAAGCTTCCCCGCCAGCAATGCGGCAGCACGGCTGGCCTGGGAGGCCCCCACTTCATCTAAGGGGATATCGCTTTGACCTTGGAAACGCCTTGCAGCATTCCAGGAGGTGCGTCCGTGTCGCCAAAAAATCACCCGCCGGCGTAGACCGGCGGGTTGCAACACTGAGCGCTCTGGTTCGGTAGCAGCCATCAAAAGACAATATCCATTCCTGAGCCTAAAGGGGTTTAGTCTTCGTGTGCGGACTCTTCGGTTTCAGCGCCAGCTGCGGGAGCCTTGGCTGAAGGATCGGACGCTGCCAGCTGCAGGTCCACTACCGGGCAATCGCCGTAGAGGCGTTCCAGCGCGTAGAAGACGCGATCTTCCTCATGCTGGACGTGCACAATAATGTCCGCGTAGTCCAGCAGAACCCAACGGCCGCCCGAACGGCCTTCGCGGCGAACCGGACGCAGCCCGAACTTGTGCAGCTCATCTTCAATGCCGTCGACGATGGCGTTAACCTGGCGTTCGGTGGCTGCCGATGCGATGAAGAAAATATCTGTGATGGCCAAGCGATCGCTGACATCAATGGCTGTTACATTCTGGGCCAGTTTGTCCGATGCCGCACGCGCCGCTGCGCGTACTAATTCGATTGACTGTTCTGTTGCCGTCACTTCTGTTTCCTTTGATTGGTGAGAATTTAGCGTGAAAGGGTGGTGAAAAACACGATGGCGCTAACCACAAGTCCGGCGCCACCAATAAAGAGGCTGCCCCACTGGATCAGCTTGTTGCGCTGCGTGCGTCCCAGACCGGCCGTCCTGGCATCCAACGGCTCAAGACCGTGGGCGTAGTCTGCTGGCATGGGTGGCATCTGTGAGCGAGTTACTTCAACTTGTTCGACGCCGGGGTCAACAGCTGGGTGCCCGCCGGTGGCCATCGCTTCGGCTCGCTTAAGCGTGCTGCTGCGCCCGCCAGTCAGGGGCCTGTTGCCAGGTCCTGGCCTGTGCACTGCCGAAGCAGCCAGGGCCGCATCGAAGCGCTCTGCACTGACGTTGGGCACGATGGCCGAGCCTTTGCCGGACGTCTGGGTGTTTGGCGTCACTGCCGCGGGAGTGTTGGCGACGTCGCTGCCTCCGGCGGCGCTTTCGGCCGCGTGGGCGGATGCCGCGTTGACAGCCGCTGGCGCCTGCGCCGGGCGTGGCTGACCGGTCCGGTTCCTTCCGGCCGGTGCCTGACGCGGGGTGGACCGGGTCACAATGGGCACGTGAGTGGTGGTGGGCGGACGCATCACGGGCCGGCTCACACCTGGCACCTCGATGAACTCCAACGGGGTCACCATGGCCAGGTTATTGGTTGACGTGGGATCGGCAGCCGGACGCCTGCTCTTGGCACTTTCTTGCGCCAGTCGTTCACGGGCCTGGGCGCGAAGGGCCAGAATGGCTGTGCGCTCGTCCTCCGCCTTTTGCGCGGCCAGCACGGCCAACTCTTCCGTGCTGGGCGTAGTGATCTGCGGCGGACCGGCGGACACGGGGTAGTAATCGTCGCCGGGAGTCAACTCTGGCAAGGGCGAAGAACTGTTGGCAACTGGTGCGTCGTCGGGCAGAACCGTGGTTGCTTCGGCGGCATCTACCGCATCGTCAAGGTGCGCTTCGGCATGCACTGCCGGGGCATCCTCAACCGGGGCGTCAACGGCCTGTGTCGTGCCCGGATCTGCCACGTCTTGCTGTGCAGCTTGCCGGTTCTTGAGCGCCGGGTTCATTGCTGCTGCGCGCCGACCGCCACGGGTATTGGCCCCAGGGGCATTCGCCGCCTTGGCAGCGGCAGCAGGTTCACGAGCCGGTTTTGCCGCCGGCTGCGCATTCTTGGGAGACTGCGACGGCGCGGCGGCTACCTCAGGCTCGTCATGAGCTTTTCCTTCATCGCCGGGCGCTGATTCTGGCGCGGTGGCGAACGCCTGCGCAGTGACCATCGGAACGGAGTTGGGCTCAACAGGTGTCGGCCGAACGGCAGCAGCAGCCGGCTTTGCCGGCTTGCTGGGCACCTGAACCACCGGGTTCACGGCGGTGATGGGCGCCCGTTCGGCGTCGAGCTGGGCTTGACGCAGCGTGCGCCGCGACGGCAAGGGGCTCATTCCCGGCGGATCAATGAGTTCCTTGTAGGCGCGTAAGGCGGCCCTGTCACGGGCCCGTGTTTGCGATTGCCGTTCACGCGGTGCTGGGCTGTCGCTGCCGGAGTCACCGCGTGGAGCCGGTGCACTGTTTGGCGGCGTGCTGGGGGCAGGGCGAACTGACACCGACGGTTGTTCCGCGGCGCCTGTGGCGTTTCCCGACTGTTCCCGCAGTTGCCTGCGGCTACGAATCGGTTCCTTTTCCTTGCTCATCAATTACTCATTCAGTTCTCGAAGTCACCGGCACAATGCCAGCACCGGCATCAGTGCTCGTTTGAACGTAAAGCCGATACTTGGCAATGTATTGCACCACCCCATCGGGCACTAGGTACCAGACGGGGTTTTGCTCAGCTACACGCTTTCGGCAATCTGTGGATGAAATGGCCATAGCGGGTACCTCCAACAAACTTACGTCCTTGCGCCCCCTATTATCGAGCACATGGCCGGGGCGTGTCACACCCACAAAGTGGGCCAGGTCCCACAATTCGTCATTGTCCTTCCACGACATGATCTGCGCCATGGCGTCGGCGCCTGTGATGAAGAACAAGTCCGCATCCGGACGCATACGCCGCAAATCACGCAGAGTGTCGATGGTGAAGGTGGGGCCTGGGCGGTCAATGTCCACCCGGCTGACAGTGAATCGTGGATTCGCTGCTGTTGCAATGACCGTCATCAAGTAGCGGTGTTCGGCCGCACTGACCTCGCCTTTGACCTTCTGCCAGGGCTCCCCTGTGGGTACAAAAATGACTTCATCAAGCTCAAAAACACTCGCAACCTCACTGGCTGCGACAAGGTGACCATGGTGGATCGGATCGAAGGTTCCACCCATGACTCCAACACGGAGACGATCCCGGGCACCCTCAAGGGGCGGTATCCGGTGCGTTTCCTTAGTGATTGGAGGACGCCGAACCGTTGTCGTGCAGGTGCTTGTTCGTGTGCTGACGGTGCGGATCGTCAGTGGAGTCAACGGCGAGGTGGCGGTTACCCATGTTCATGAAGGACACCGTGACAACCATGAGCAGCAGCAATGCTGCGAGCATGATGCCGCCAATCACAAACGGCGGCGCGATCAACGGTGCCAGCTCCTCATGTTCCTCTGCAGCGGCTAGTACGACGCCGGCAAGCTGGGTCAGCATTATTTCTCCCCTTGGGTACGTGGCCGGGTGGACTTTTCACCGATTCCGGACCATTGTTGGCTTGAATTCCTTCTAATGGTACGTGGTATCTGCCCAGACTGGCACACCGACCCGTCCAGAAGGGCGTGGTGGGCCCACAGCTGCGAGGGCCCCGCCGCGAGCTTGCGAGCGGTGGGAGCAGCTGGGGACTAGCCCCGGACTTGACCCTCGCCCTGGACAATCCATTTGGTGGTTGTCAGCTCGGTCAGCCCCATGGGCCCGCGGGCGTGCAGTTTCTGCGTGGAAATACCCACTTCGGCGCCAAGGCCCAGTTCTCCACCATCGGTGAAACGGGTGCTCGCATTGACAATGACGGCGGCGGAGTCAATCTCGGCAATGAACGTCTCAGCATTGGCAAGATCGTTGGTCAAAATTGCTTCCGTGTGACCTGTGCTCCAGGTGCGGATGTGCTTGATGGCTTCGGGCAGGGAATCAACCATCTTTACGGCCAGGTCTAGGTCCATGTATTCGGTGGCCCAGTCCTCATCGGTGGCAAGTGTTGCCGTGACCCCTGCCGGCAGGACCGCGCGTACCCGCTCATCCACGTGCAAGCGGACACCGGCCTTGGTGAGCGCTGTCAGGACTGCCGAAAGCACCGTGGCATCCTTGTGCACCAGCAACGTCTCCACAGTGTTGCAAACGCTGGGGCGCTGAGTCTTGGCGTTCAACAAGATCTCAACGCTCATCTCTTCCTTGGCGCTGCTGTCAATAAAGATGTGGACATTGCCTTCACCGGTCTCAATGACAGGCACCGCGGAGTTGTTCACCACAGTTTGAATGAGGTCGCGGCCGCCACGGGGAATCAACACATCGACGGCTCCGCGTGCCTTCATGATCAAGTTGGCGCCTTCGCGGCCAAACCTGTCAACAGACTGCACGGCGTCGGCAGGCAAACCCACAGCATCCAGTGCGTCGCGGAGAATAGTGAGCAGGGCCCGGTTGGTGTGGGCGGCAGCTGTACCGCCGCGCAGGATCACGGCGTTGCCGCTCTTGAGAGCCAAGCCAGCAATGTCCACCGTGACATTCGGGCGTGCCTCATAGATGGCGGCCACAACACCCATCGGCACGTTGATCTGGCGCATGCGCAGGCCGTTGGGCAGGGTCTGGCCCCGCACAACGTTGCCCACAGGATCGGGCAAGGTGGCGAGTTTTTCCATTGCATCGGCCAAGCCCTGCACCCGCGGTTTAGTCAGGGTGAGCCTGTCAAGCAAGGGAACGGACGTGCCGTTCTCCTTGCCGGCTGCAAGGTCCATGGCGTTGGCAGCCAAAATCCTGTCCTGGTTTTCCAACAAGGCTTTGGCAATCGCGCGAAGCCCCTTGTCCTTCCAAGCACGGTTGGCTCCGGCCATGCGACGTGCGGCCCTGCGGGCGCGGTCAGTGATGGCCCGAACTTCGGCGGCAATATCTTGTTCAACAATCTGTTCGGTCATGCCACAAGTCTAGGGCACCGGCACAGATCGCGGTGTGAGCTAGCCGTTCAGGAGCACCAGATCATCAACGTGGACCACTTCACGTTCAAAGGCCCGGCCCAGGTCCTTGGCCAGTTCCTTGGTGGATCGGCCCAGCATTTGAGGCAAGTCCGAGTGCTCGTAGTTGACCAGGCCGTGAGCGAATACGTTGCCGTGGGAGTCGCTGATTTCCACAGCATCCCCGGCAGTAAAGTCCCCGCTGACCGAGATGATCCCGGCCGGCAGCAGGGACTTGTGCCGCTCGCTCACTGCCCGCACCGCGCCGTCGTCCAACACCAACCGGCCACGAATGTCAGCCATATGAGCCAGCCACAGCATACGCACAGGACGCTTGTCGCCGTTGATACCAAACCAGGTTCCCACGTCCTCGCCCGCCAGAGCGGCCCCAGCCTGATCGGTGGAGGTGACCAGGGCCGGGATTCCGGTCTCGGCGGCGATCAAAGCGGCCTGCACCTTGGTGGACATGCCGCCAGTGCCAATGCCCGCCGTGCCGGCACTGCCGATAACAATCCCTTGCAGGTCTTCCGGGGAGGCGATCTCGGGGATACGCTTGGCACCCTTGGACGGCGGACCGTCATAGAGGGAGTCCACATCGGAGAGCAGCACCAAGGCGTCGGCCTTGACAAGGTGAGCCACCAGGGCGGCCAGCCTGTCGTTGTCGCCGAAGCGCACCTTGTGTGTGGCAACTGTGTCATTTTCGTTGACGATGGGCACAATACCCAAGAGCAGCAACCGTTCCAGGGCACGGTGCGCATTGACGTATTGGTGGCGCCGCCTCAGGTCCTCTGCTGTGAGTAGCACCTGCGAGGCAGTAACCCCGTGTGAGGTGAAGGCGTGGTTATAGTGCGCCATGAGCAGACCCTGACCCACACTGGCCGCCGCTTGCTGGGTGGCGAGATCCTTGGGACGGCGGCTCAAGCCCAGCGGCAACAACCCCGCTGCGATGGCACCGGAGGAGACCAGGATGATCTCCGTCCCCGCCAACCGGCGCTCCGCCAGTACGGCAACCATCTTGATGAGGGCATCTTCAGAGATTCCCCCCTCCACGGACGTCAATGAAGACGAACCGACCTTGACAACTATGCGCGCAGCGGTGGCCATACCCCGCCGTGAACTCATTGAGGTCACCTGATCTTGCCCCGTATCTCCCACTACTTCTGCGCTGCAGCCGTGTCGCCGGAGTCACCCTCAGCAGCAGGATCAGCGGCAATGACGCGAGACTCGGCGGCCTTGCGATTGCTCGACTCGGTCCAGATGCCTGCCTTGCGTTCGGATTCCAACTCCGCGCGGCCAGCAGCCTTCGCATCGCGACGATCCTGCTGCTCTTCACGCTTCTGAGCTCGCGTGGGTCGATCGCCAAGATCCAGTAGACGCAGGTCAGTACCGCGGGGGGCCGCCAAATGCTCGGCACCACCCATCATGGTGGGCTCCCAGTCAAAGATCATGCCGTGCTCGCCACCAATGACCACCGTGTCACCGGGTGTGGCACCGATCCTGAAGAGTTCCTTCTCGACGCCGGCCTTCGCCAGCCGGTCTGCCAGGTATCCGATGGCTTCCTCGTTCTGGAAATCGGTCTGTTCAACCCAACGCTCGGGCTTTTCACCGCGAACGCGGAACAACGGAGACAGGTTGCGCTCTTCGCGGCGAATTGTGAAGGATGATTCGTTGACGGCACGGGGGCGCAGAACCACCGGGGTGGCCGTGACGGGAGCATCGGCGACGGCCTTGCGTGCTGCCGTGACAATTTCTGCCATCGCGAAGCCAAGCTGCTTCAGGCCCTCATGGCTTGCCGCGGAGACTTCGAAGACACGGTAGCCGCGGGCTTCCAAGTCAGATCGGACAAATCCGGCCATGTCCCGGCCGTCCGGGGAGTCTACCTTGTTCAGTGCAATCAGGCGGGGACGGGCGTTCAGGGGAACCACGTCACCGTCGGTTCCTGCGAAGCTCATGTCGACGTCGTACTGGTCGAGTTCGCGCTCAATGACGGCCAGGTCGGTGACGGGGTCACGGTCGGCCTCGAGTGCTGCGCAGTCAAGGACGTGCACAATCGCGGCGCAACGCTCCACGTGGCGCAGGAAGTTGTGGCCGAGGCCCTTGCCTTCGCTGGCGCCCTCGATGAGGCCGGGCACGTCGGCCATGGTGAAGCGGACGTCGCCGGCTTGGACAACGCCCAGGTTGGGGATGAGCGTGGTGAAGGGGTAGTCGGCAATCTTGGGCCGGGCCGCAGACATGGCAGCGATGAGGCTGGACTTACCGGCGGACGGGAAGCCCACCAACGCGATGTCGGCAATGGACTTCAGCTCAAGGACAATGTCGGCCTCTGAGCCTGCAATACCCAACAGTGCGAAGCCCGGGGCCTTGCGCTTCAGTGAGGAAAGGGCATTGTTGCCAAGCCCGCCCTGGCCACCTGCGGCAGCGACGTACTCCGTGCCGATGCCAACGAGGTCGGCGAGGACATTGCCGTCCCGGTCCTTGATGACAGTGCCATCGGGAACTTCAAGGATCAGCGAATTCCCGTCCTTGCCGTCGCGCCAGTCTCCCATGCCGGGCTGGCCGTTGCCGCCGCGACGGTGGGGTGCGTGGTGGAAGTCAAGCAAGGTGGTGGTCTGGTCGCTGACACGGAAGGTGACACTACCGCCATCGCCGCCCTTGCCGCCGTCGGGCCCGCCCAACGGTTTGAATTTTTCACTGTGAACTGAGACGCAGCCGTGGCCGCCAGTCCCGCCGGATACGTGCAAAACAACCCGGTCAACAAAGCTGGCCACTGAAATCTCCTTGAATAGAACTTACTCGTGCGCACTAATTCTAGTCCGAACCTGGACTAGGGCCTGATGCCGGCCGAAAAGTGTATCTGTTTTAAAAGCCAGTGGAGCGAGCCATGCGGCCCGCTCCACTGGAAAAGCTTTGGTATTAGACCGCAGCGACGATGTTCACAACACGACGTCCACGACGTGTGCCGAACTCGACAGCGCCTGCATCCAATGCGAACAGCGTGTCATCCTTGCCACGACCAACACCCTCACCGGGGTGGAAATGTGTGCCGCGCTGGCGAACGATGATTTCGCCTGCCTTGACAACCTGACCGCCGAAGCGCTTGACGCCCAGGTACTGAGCGTTGGAGTCACGACCGTTGCGAGAGGAACTCGCACCCTTTTTATGTGCCATTTGAAAATGCCTGCCTTTTTACTAAAAGATTCTAAGTGGATCGAACTTCTGACCGCTTATTAAGCGATTGAAGTGATCTTGACCTTGGACAGTTCCTGACGGTGACCCTGACGCTTCTTGTAGCCGGTCTTGTTCTTGAACTTCTGGATGACGATCTTCGGTCCACGAAGATCCTCCAACTTCTCAGCCGTAACCTTCACATTAGCCAGGTCCTTCGCGGCTGTGGTGAGCTTGTCACCATCAACCAAGAGCAAAGCGGGCAGCTCAAGCGTGCTGCCAACTCCACCGGGGACGCGGTTCATGGTCACGTGGTCTCCGACGGAAACCTTTTCTTGACGGCCGCCTGCGCGGACAATCGCGTACACCACTGGGGAACTCACTTCTCTCGACGTTTATTACAAAGTTTTTGTGCCGGTAGGAATCATAATTGACAGCTACCAACCGTATGCGCCCGCAGTTCAAAATAGAACGGGCACGGGATGCAGACTATGTGCCTCAACGCCGTGGACCTCAATGGAGTTCTGCCATGGAGTGGTTGCCCTAGGTGTTGGCGTAAGCACCGAAGATCAAGAATACGCTAATTCTGGCTCCGGGAGCAAATGACACTGGTTTCTCGCGTTCTTGGTGGCCGTTGAACAAACCTAAATTTGCTCGGTTGCCATAGAGGTGCGCGAAACCGTACTCACCAACTTTAGCGTGGATGTGGGGAAATATTGCCATTTCACCCCGTGACGCGCCGCGTTTTTGTCTCAGAGCTGGTGGTGTTAATCACCTAGGGGTCTAGCTGGCCCTGTTTTAGCGCCATCACACTGTGTGGGGCGGCAAAGAAGTCCACCTCATACTGGGCCGAATGGGCGAACGCCGCCTGCATGCGCACACGTTCTTGTGCCGAACCACGCCGCGCGGCGGAGTCCATGATGGTGACGGCAGTTTCTGTGGCCTGGGCAAAGGATTCGTCGGCATAGGTCTGCAGCCACGTCCCATAGGGGTGCTCACCCGCGAAGGACAAATAGTCCTGGTGCAGTACCCGACCAACCTCTGCATAGAGCCAGTAGCACGGCAGGACGGCAGCCACCACTTCACCATAGCTACCGGAGAAGGCCACACCTTGGAGATGGTCAACATAGTGCTTGGTGACAGGTCCTTGCTGCGAGTTCGTGGGGTACCGGCTGAGCCAGTCACGGTGGAGGGCCAACTCAACGTCCAAGCAGTTCTGCGCACCATTGGCCCAAAACTTTTGTTCCGCCTCGGTGGGTGCCAGCGCGCTGGCCCGGGCAAGAACCCGCGCGTATGTACCCAAGTACAGGGCGTCCTGGGCCAGGTAGTAGGCAAAGTGGTCGCTGCGCAAGGTCCCGGCGGCCAGCTCCTTGATGAAGTCGAGGGCGAAAATCGACTCGCGTTGGCCGGCACACTCGTGCCACAGCTGCTGACTAAAGGCGTCCAAGCACGGTGCGGCACTGTCCCACAGGGCGTGGAAATGGTTGATGGGGCCGGCCCCCTCACCCACTTCCAACTCATCGGCGCTCTCCAAGGCGCCGCTCAGCCAGGCTTTAGCGTGGCGCACGCTGCTTGCCCAGTCCCCCGATTGCGCCTGCAAGGTGGCCACGGCGGCTGAAAGCGAACAGCCCGTGCCATGAGTGTTGGGGGTGTCCACGCGTGGAGCTGAAAACTTCTCAACGCTGCCGTCGTAGCCAATGAGCGCGTCGGGGCACTCCTCCCCCGGCAAATGCCCGCCCTTGACTAGGACACTGACACCATGGGCGGCCGCCAATTGCTTGCCCTGCTGCAGTGCCTCCTCGAAGCTCTTGGCCTCGGGCTGCCCCAGCAGAACGGCAAGTTCCACAATGTTGGGCGTGACCAAATGCGTGCCTTCCATCAGACGCAGCAGCGCTTGGCGCGCGGCCGGCGCCATGAGCTCATCGCCGCTGGTGGCGACCATGACAGGATCAAGGACCACCACTGCCGGCCGGGTTCGCGCCAACCAGTCCCCCACGACACCCATCACCTCGGCCGTGCCGAGCATGCCAATCTTCACCGCATCAATGACGATGTCGGCCGAAACTGCCTCCAGCTGCTCGGCCAGAAAGGCCGCCGGTGGCACGTGGACGCTGCGCACGCCTGTGGTGTTTTGGGCCGTTAGGGCTGTCACCGCGGCCATGGCGTAGCCACCATGGGCGCTGATGGCTTTGATGTCGGCCTGAATTCCGGCACCCCCTGAAGGGTCGGAACCGGCAATACTAAGCACGCGCGGGTGTCGAACCCCGCGTGGCTGGTGGGGCGGGGCAGCGTCTGGTGAGGCCGAAATTTGCGGGGCAGAAAGCAAGGTTTCCATGGACATCCCTTCGCCGGTGCTGGCCGGGCAGGTTCAACGGGTCTTTTCTCAGCCGGACCTAGTGTCCAGGCACCCCGTGTCGCTTTCAACCCTAGACCCAGCCCCGGCACTTAAAGGAAACTGACCCGCAGAAAACGCCGAGAATCGCGTCAAAGACGCGTATTCTCGGCGTTTTCTGCGGGTCAGTTTCCTGATGGGCCGCTGGCGCCTAGAGCTCCGAGGCGGGAACTCCAACACCGAGGATGATCGGCTCGGAGCTCTTGGCCGGCCGGGTGGCCGCCGGAAGTTCCACGGCAGCGCTGCTGTGCTGCGTCGACCCCTGGGCGGTGGCCGAAGAATCGGTGGTCTCCACTGCCGTATCGGCTCCGCCCTGGGCACTGCGGGCGCTGCGGTTGCGTCGTCCACGGCGTGAGCGTGAACGGCTGTTGCCGCCCTCTTCGCCGGCGTCAGCGGCTGACTGCTCCTGGCCGGGGCTCAGCAACTGATCCAATGCCTGAGTCAAGCCGGCCAGGGCTGCTGCCTGGTCGGCGTTGCTGGCCTCGGCGAAACCGGAGCTTTCGGTGCGGTGGCCGCGAGGAAGTTCAATGGCCTCCCCACCCAAGGTCAGGGTCGCCGCGTCATCTGACTCACTGTCTTCCGAGCCGCCCTGCGCTGAGCCCGGCGCTGACGCCGGAGCAGGCGATTCGGCGTGGCGCTCATGGTGCGACGCTGCAGCAGCCGCGGCAATGTTGGCCAAGGCGGCACGGGCTTCATGGGCCTTTTGAGCCTTTTGCTCGTCAGTGGGTTCCTCATGCACCTCCACCGGGGCGTGCTCTGCAAGCTCAGACTCGGGCTTGGAACGGTTGCGGTTGCGCTTGCGTTCGCTGCGTGTGGACCTGTTGGCTGTGCGGTCGCCGTCGCGCTGTTCCTGCGCCACCTTGGCGGCCTGGGCCTGCGGCGACTCGACAGCCACCGTGTGGACGCGGCGGTGCTCAACGGGGATCTCGTGCGTGACCATGCCGCGGCCGGCACAGGTGCCACACTGCTCGCCGAAGACTTCCAGCAGGCCGGTACCCATGCGCTTGCGCGTCATCTGCACCAGGCCAAGGCTGGTCACCTCGGCAACCTGGTGCTTGGTCCTGTCACGGCCCAAGCACTCAACCAGGCGACGCGAGACCAAGTCACGGTTGGATTCGAGCACCATGTCGATGAAGTCGATGACAATGATGCCGCCAATGTCACGCAGACGCAGCTGGCGCACCACTTCCTCGGCAGCTTCCAAGTTGTTCTTCGTGACTGTTTCTTCCAGGTTGCCACCGGAGCCAGTGAACTTGCCGGTGTTCACATCAACCACCGTCATGGCTTCCGTGCGGTCGATGACCAGTGAACCACCCGAGGGCAGGAACACCTTACGTTCTAGCGCCTTGGAGATTTGCTCGTCGATCCTGTGGACGGCGAAGATGTCGTCGTTCTTCGTCCACTTTTCCAGGCGGTCCAGCAAATCCGGAGCAACATAGGTCACATAGGCCTCAATGGTGTCCCAGGCGTCCTCGCCGGAGACAACCAGCTTGGAGAAGTCTTCATTGAAAACGTCGCGGACCACCTTGATGGTCAGGTCAGGCTCGGCGTAGAGCATCTCGGGGGCAAGCGTCTTGTGTGAGGAGGCACGGTTGTTGATGCCCTCCCACTGGGCGCGGAGCCTGTTGATGTCATTGGTCAGCTCTTCTTCGCTGGCACCCTCGGCCGCCGTGCGCACAATGACGCCGGCATTTTCGGGCAGGTGGTCCTTCAGCACGCGCTTGAGACGGTTGCGTTCGACGTCGGGCAGCTTGCGGGAGATGCCTGTCATGGAACCGCCGGGCACGAACACCAGGTAACGCCCGGGCAGGGAAATCTGGCTGGTCAGGCGGGCGCCCTTGTGGCCCACCGGGTCCTTGGACACCTGCACCAGCACGGAGTCACCCGACTTCAGGGCGTTCTCAATGCGGCGCGGCTGGCCGTTGAGGTTGGCGGCGTCCCAATCAACTTCGCCCGCGTACAGGACTGCGTTGCGGCCACGGCCAATGTCGACGAAGGCAGCCTCCATGCTGGGCAGCACGTTCTGGACCTTGCCCAGGTACACGTTGCCGATGAGGGAGTCCTGCTGGGTCTTGGAGACAAAGTGCTCGGCCAGGATGCCGTCCTCGAGGACACCAATCTGGATCCTGTCATCGCTCTGCCGGACCACCATGACCCTGTCCACCGATTCGCGGCGGGCCAGGAATTCAGCTTCCGTGATGACCGTGCGACGGCGGCCCGAGTCGCGGGAGTCGCGGCGGCGCTGCTTCTTTGCTTCCAAACGGGTGGAGCCGCGCAGGCTCGTGACGCGATTAGACGCGCTGTCGCTGGGCTCGGCAGGTGTACGCGGGGCACGCACACGGGTCACCGTGTTGGGCGGGTCCTCGTCGGTGCCACCTGTCAGCTCCAAGTCTGCATCACCGCGGCGACGACGACGGCGGCGACGTGAGGTCACGCCGTCGTCGGGCGCATCAGACTCCGGCTCAGTGCTGGCATCGTCGTCGTGCGGCGCCGCGTCAGGCTCCGTTGCGCGGGTGCGACGGTTGCGGCCGCGGGCCCGGCCGCGGCGGTCTCCGTCGTTGTCCTGCTCGACGTCGTCGCGGTCGGCGTTGTCATCTTGCGCAGCAACGGCAGGTACTGCCCGGCTCATGTCCGGGGCCATGAACAGTGTGGACATGCCACTGCTCGGGGCCATGAACAGGGAATCGGTCACGGCGGGTTCGGCCGCATCGTCCGCCAGCGGCTCCTCGACGGGGGCAGCGTCAGCTGTCACTGCCGGTGATGCCACAGGCGTTTCGGCGGCGGGGGCGGACTTCTCGACGGCGGACCGGCGACGGCTCCGCGTGGTCTTCGGCGCCGCCGGTGCCTGGGCGGTGGCATCCTGTGCAGCGGATTCAGCACCGGCATCCAGCACCATCTCGCCCTGGACGGGCACCTCGGCAGCCGGGGCCGCCGCCTTCCTGGTGGCGCGGCGGGGGGCCTTGGTTTTGGTGGCAGGCGCCGTGACCGGCTCCTGCGCCGCCTCCACAACTGCCTCAGTCGAGGGTGCGGCAGTGGCGGCTGCGGCCTTGGTGGCGCGGGTCCGCCTGGCGGGTGCTTTGGCGGCCGGGGCCTCGGGGGCGGCTTCATCGCCGGCAAGGCTCAGCTCACCTTGAATCGCAACAGGTGCTGTGACGGGTGCTGTGGCACGACGGCGGGTGGCTCGCTTGACGGGCGCTGCCGCGGTTTCCGGGGCCGCGGCTTCCGGGGCTGGCACGGCATCGGCCGGAGCGGGGTCCTTTTTGGCACGGTTGCGGCGGGCAGGAGCCTTTTTGGCCGGAGCGTTGGTGGCAGCAGCTGTTTCCCCTGCTTCCGTCGAAACGGCGGCGGGAGCTTGTGCCGGGCTGGTCACCGCGGCGGTGGCACGGCGTGAGCGAGGAGCTTTGGCGGGGACCGCTGCAGCCGCCTCTGCGGCATCAAATGTGGGTTGTTCATTATTCATAGTGGGCGTTACTTTCGCGCCAACACAGCGCCCCCCACATCGAGCGCCGAGATCGGCTGATGTGTCAACACCCGCAGGCGTTGACGGAAGTCGTCTAATTACTTTTCAGGCGGCACCAACTCCTGGGTGCGCAAGCGCTGAAAAGCCAATGGTTTACGGAAACGCGCCGGTGGATGGCTGCACGCAGTGGCAGCGTCGTCACCGGCAGCCCGTGGGCGTGCCATTGGACTGAAAGGCGCATGTGGATCGCCGGCCAGCCGAAACCATTGTCTCATACGCGCCCTGCCATGGAGCAGTTTTGTCCATGGCGCGCCAAGAAACTCACGCTACAATCAGGACACAATCACCTCATCCGATGAAAAGGACACAATGCCTAGCACCAAAGTTTCCACCAGCGATCCGGCGGACATCGACAAGCCGGGCCTGGTACGTGCCAAACCGTTCGGGTGGTTCTTGATCATCACAGGCGCCATCGCCTGGGTAGCGTCCTTCACTTTGGTGCTTGAGCGCATTCACCTTTACCTGAACCCGGACGCGAAAGTCAGCTGTGACTTCAACTCCTGGATTTCCTGCGGCGACGTCATGAAGACCCCGCAGGCAGCCATTCTCGGCTTCCCCAACCCGTTCATTGGTGTGGTGGCGTTTGCCGTGGTCATCACCGTCGGCGTTGTCTTGCTCGCCGGGGCACACATGCAGCGCTGGTTTTGGATCTGCATGCAAGTGGGCATCACCGCCGGCATGGCCCTGGTGTGCTGGTTCTGGTTCCAGGCTGTCTACGTGCTGGCCATCCTGTGCCCGTACTGCATGATCGTCTGGGCCATGATGATTCCACTCTTTGTCTGGACCACCGTGCGGAACCTCCAGCACGGCGTGATCCCGGCTCCCCCGGCAGTGACCAGGTTCCTCACCGACTGGGCCTGGGTCATAGCGGGTCTGCTTTACGTGGCCGTCATTGCCTCCATCATCTTCAAGTTCATGCACCTGATCGTCCCCTCCAACGCCTAACCCCCACCATCGGTGTGGCAGTAGATGGACTGGAAATCGCTTTCCGACGCCGATTTGATGCAACAACTGCCACATAGATTTTTAAGGACAGATTTTCACGGACGTAGATTTTTCACGGACTTGGGACGAAGGCCCCCCCCACGCGGGGGGTCCCCCTCCCCCCCAAGTTCGTTAGGCAGCGGTGTGCTTAGACGAACCAGATGCCGATCTCGCGCTCGGCGGACTCCACCGAGTCGGAGCCGTGGACCAGGTTTTGCTGCACCTTCAGGCCCCAGTCGCGGCCCATGTCACCACGAATGGTGCCGGGGGCTGCTGTGGTGGGGTCAGTGGTTCCGGCGACTGCACGGAAGCCCTCGATGACGCGGTGGCCTTCAAAGATCGCTGCCACGACGGGCCCGGAGAGCATGAACTCAACCAGCGGCTCGTAGAACGGCTTGCCTGCGTGCTCTGCATAGTGTGCCTCGAGCTGTTCACGCGTGGCGGTGACCTTCTTCAGTTCTGCCAGGGTGTATCCCTTGGCCTCAACACGGGCCAGAATGGCTCCGGAGAGGTTGCGGGCCACGCCGTCGGGCTTGACCAGGACAAGAGTGCGCTCAATGCTCACAGTAACTCCAAAATAGAATAGTTAAAAAGGATTTCAGCTTCAGTTTACTTCGCTGCTGGGGCCGTCTTCACTGTCCCCGGGGTGTTCACTGTCCCAGGCCGCCTGGACCTTGGCCCGTTCAACATTTTCCCGGTCAATTCTGGCGCCCGCGTACAAGGCGTACCACCAGGCGGCCGCGAACAGCACGCCCACAACGAACATGGACGGCTCCCAGAAACCACCGGCAATGAGTGCCAGCTGCAGCACCCAGCCAAAGGCTGGCCCCCACGGTTTGCGCACGACGCCGCACGCAGCAATGAACAGCACGGCCAGCACGGCGGCCACCACCAAGTAGATGGGGTTTTTGTCCTTGAGCCCGAACAGCCCCAACCCCAGGAAGAGTGCCACGAACGCTTCCAGCATCAGCACCACTGAGGCGAACATCAACTTGGTGGAGCGCGCTTTTTTAGGCGTATTGGGCTTCCAGTCGCGTTGGGCGCGGGTTAGTTTCGCCATGACTTAGGCACCTTCCTTTTCGCCGGGACGGCCCAGCAGGATGCGGGCTTCGCCCACTAGCGTGAGGGAGCCGGTGATCAGCACCCCGCCTGCCAGGTCGTGGTTGGACTCGGCGCGCTCAACAGCCCACTCAATGGCGTCGTCGAGCTTCTCGGCAATGTGAATATCTTCTTCCAGCCAGCCCAGATCCGCTGCCAGTTCGGCCAGCTCGGCGGCCGGAATGGCGCGCGGCGAGTTGGACTGTGTCAGGCAAATCTCCGCTGCTTCCTCGCCGTAGGATTCCTTGAGGGTGCGCAGGATTTCTTCCGCGTCTTTTTCGGCCAACACGCCCAGGACCACCACCAGCTTGCTGAGGGCAAAGGACTCCTGCAGCGCCTTGGCGCTGGCGGCAATACCGGCCGGGTTGTGGGCCGCATCCACCACAATGGTGGGCGAGGTGCGCATGACTTCAAGGCGCCCCGGGGAGGTGGCGGCGGCAAAGCCTTCCTGCACCAGATCGTGGTTAAGTTCCTTCTCGCCCCCGCCCAGGAATGCTTCCAGTGCGGCCAGCGCCACGGCAGCGTTCTGGGCCTGGTGTTCACCGTGCAGGGGCAGCAGGATTCCTGGGTAGCGTCCGGCCAAACCCTGCAGGTCAATCATCTGGCCGCCCACGGCAATGGTGCGTGACTCCACCCCAAACTCAATGCCTTCAAAGCGGAAGTCGGCATGCTTTTCGCGTGCCTTGTCCAGGAGGACCTGGGCGGCGTCTGCCGGCTGGGCGGCGCTGACCAGGAACGCGTCCTCCTTGATGATGCCTGCCTTCTCCGCGGCGATGAGCGCTGTGGTGTCACCCAACAGCTCCACATGATCCAAGGAGATGGGGGTGACGACGGCTACCTGCCCGTCCCCCACATTGGTGGCATCGGTGATACCGCCCAAACCAACCTCCATGACGGCAACATCAACCGGCTCATCGGCGAAGATGGCAAACGCCAAGATGGTGATGCACTCAAAATATGTCAGCCGCTGCTCACCGGCGGTGGCAAGCTCGGCATCAACAATGTCCAGGTAGGGGCGGATCTCGTCCCAGATCCGCACAAACGTGGCATCGCTGACGGGTGCGCCGTTGATGCTAATCCGCTCCGTCACCCGGGTCAGGTGGGGGCTGGTGTAGCGGCCGGTGCGCAGATCGTGGGCCAACAGGCCCGTCTCGATCATGCGCGCTGTGGAAGTTTTTCCGTTGGTTCCGGTGATGTGGATGATGGGGAAGGCCTTGTTGGGCTCACCCAAAATGTCCATGGCCCGGAACAGCGGGGCAAGCCGCGGCTCCATCTTGTTCTCCGGGGCGCGGCCCAAAAGTTCGGCGTAGACACTCTCCACAGAGAATTCGTCGTGATTGGCAGTCATTAGGCTACGGTCCGTTCAACAGTGATGGTGGTTTCAACGTCACCGGGGATGAGTTCTAGCTTCAACGTCAGGGTCTCGTTCTTGACCAGCTCGGCGTTGGCGTGCAGGGCATCAACAATGTCCTGCGGGGCGCTGATGATGGTGCGGATCCTGTCACTGACCTGCAGGCCGGTGTCCTTCCGGGCCTGCTGGATGGCGCGGACCATGTCACGTGCTGTGCCTTCGGCCTCGAGCTCCTCGGTCAGCTCCGTGTTGAGCACCACGAACCCGCCGCCGGGCAGCATGGCAACAGCGCTTGCGCCGCCGTCGGCCGCGTCAGCCACCACTGTCTCCAGGGTGTATTCGGAGGGCTCCAGCACCAGGGAACCGGCGGTGACAACGCCGTCGGTAACTGACCAGTCCCCGGACTTGGCACCCTTGATGGCGAGCTGGACGTTTTTGCCCAGGCGCGGGCCGGCGGCGCGGGCGTTGACAACCAGCTTCTGCGAGATGCCGAACTCCTCCGGTGAGGCGTCGGCAGCGTCAACGAAACGCACCACGCGGATGTTCAGCTCATCAGCCACCACGCCGGCACCGTCGGTGAGCAGGCTGGCCTGCGGGGCCACCACCGTGAGCTCCGCCAGGGGCAGGCGCACGCGCAGCTTGGCAGCCTTGCGCAGGCTGGAGCCTGTGGAACAGATCTGCTGAATCCTGTCCATCTGCTCCACCAGGGCCGCGTTGGACACAAACAGATCGGCGTTGGGCCAGTCGGTCAGGTGCACCGAGCGCCCGCCCGTCAGGCCACGCCAGATTTCCTCGGTGACCAGCGGCAGCAGTGAAGCAGCCACGCGGCACACAGTTTCCAGCGCCGTGTACAAGGCGTCAAAGGCGTCGTGGTTCTCGTCAAAGAAGCGGGTGCGGCTGCGGCGGACATACCAGTTGGTGAGCATGTCAAAGTAGACGCGCAGGGATTCGCACGCGCCGGAGACATCGTAGTCATCGAGCTTGGCCGTCATGTCCCGGACCAGGTCCCCGGTGTTGGCCAGCAGGTACTGATCCAGGGGATCGGCGTAGCCGTCGTAGCGCAGCGCGGCGTCGTAGCCGGCACCACCATTGGCGGTGTTCGCGTACAGGGTGAAGAAGCTGTACACGTTCCACAGCGGCAAGATGACCTGGCGGACGCCGTCGCGGATACCCTGCTCGGTGACAACCAGGTTGCCACCGCGCAGGATGGGGCTGGACATGAGGAACCAGCGCATGGCGTCGGAGCCGTCGCGGTCTAGGACCTCGGAGACGTCCGGGTAGTTACGCAAGGACTTGGACATTTTCTGCCCGTCGGAGCCCAGCACAATGCCGTGGCTGATGACGTTCCTGAAGGCCGGGCGGTCGAAGAGTGCCGTGGAGAGGATGTGCAGCATGTAGAACCAGCCGCGGGTCTGCCCAATGTACTCGACGATGAAGTCTGCCGGGTTGTGGGTGTTGAACCATTCCTCGTTCTCGAACGGGTAGTGGACCTGGCCGTACGGCATGGAGCCGGAGTCGAACCAGACATCCAGCACGTCCTCAACGCGGCGCATGGTGGACTTGCCGGTGGGGTCATCCGGGTTGGGGCGGGTCAGCTCGTCGATGAACGGGCGGTGCAGATCCACCTCGCCCTCATTGTTAACCGGCAGGCGGCCAAAGTCGGCCTGCATCTCGGCGATGGAACCGTACACGTCCGTGCGCGGGTACTCCGGGTCATCGGACTGCCACACCGGGATGGGTGAGCCCCAGTACCTGTTGCGGCTGATGGACCAGTCGCGGGCGTTGGCCAGCCACTTGCCGAACTGGCCGTCCTTGACGTTGCCGGGGATCCAGTTGATGTCCTGGTTTAGTTCCACCATCCTGTCCTTGAACGCGGTAACTTCCACGTACCAGGAGGAGATGGCGCGGTAGATCAACGGTGTGCGGCAGCGCCAGCAATGCGGGTAGCTGTGCACGTAGCTGGCCTGGCGAATCAAGCGGCCGACGTCACGAACAACCTTCGTGATGGTCTTGTTCGCGTCAAAGACCTGCACACCGGCAATCTCGCTCAGCGGGCCTTCGGCAAAGAGCGGCAGGAAGTTCGCGCCCTCATCAACGGAGAGAACCACGGGGATGCCGTATTGCTCGCACACCTTTTGATCCTCCTCACCGTAGGCGGGGGCCTGGTGGACAACACCGGTACCGTCGGTGGTGGTCACGTAGTCGGCGATCAGGAACTGCCAGGACTTGGCCGTGCCGTACGTTTCATCGTCGGCAAAGTAGTCCCACAACGGCTGGTACTTCAAACCCTCAAGCTCGGCACCCGCGTACGTGGCCGTGACAGCGGCAGTCGCGGCAGCAGCGTCGTCGTACCCCAAGTCCTTGGCGTAGGCACCCACCAGCTCAGCGGCGAGCAGGAACTTCGCAGCCGTTGCGCCAGTTGTGACCCCGTTCGGCCCAACGGGCACGACGGCGTAGCTCACCTTGGGCCCCACGGCCAGGGCCTGGTTGGTGGGCAGGGTCCAGGGCGTGGTGGTCCAGGCGATCGCCGCAACGCCAGCCAGCTCCTGGGACAGCGCGGATTCGCCGGCCAGGATGGGGAAGGTGACGGTGACCGTCTGGTCCTGGCGGTCCTTGTAGACGTCGTCATCCATGCGCAGCTCGTGGTTGGAGAGGGGTGTCTCATCCTTCCAGCAGTACGGCAGCACACGGTAGCCGTTGTACGTCAGCCCCTTGGAGTGGAGCTGCTTGAACGCCCACAGCACGGACTCCATGTACTCGACGTTGAGGGTCTTGTAGTCGTTGTCGAAATCCACCCAGCGGGCCTGACGGGTGACGTATTCCTGCCACTCGCCGGCGTACTTCATGACGGAGGAGCGGCAGGCGTCGTTGAACTTGTCGATCCCCATGGCCTCGATCTGGGCCTTGTCGGTCATGCCCAACTGCTTCATGGCTTCCAGCTCGGCGGGCAGCCCGTGCGTGTCCCAGCCGAAGCGGCGCTCCACGCGGCGCCCGCGCTGGGTCTGGTAGCGGGCCACCAGGTCCTTGGCGTAGCCGGTGAGGAGGTGGCCGTAGTGCGGCAGTCCGTTGGCGAACGGGGGGCCGTCGTAGAAGACGAACTCGTTGGACCCGTCGGCTCCGGCGTCGCGCGCATCGACGCTGGCCTGGAACGTTCCGTCTTCGTCCCAGTACTTCAGGACGAGCTCTTCGACCTTGGGAAAGCTCACGGAGGCGGGAACGTGTTTGGTGCTGGCGTGCAGGCCGGCGGCAGCAGAGGCCTTCGGGAAGTGGGTCATCACATCATCCTGGTTGTGGGTGTTCTTGATCAGGATGCAAGGACGGCTTGCGCCGCGGTACCACCTCGCTTACCGCCCCCGTTGCCTTTCGACGCCGGGTGCGGCCGCTCATTAGCTGCTGTGACGGGCTTACCCGTCCGGTTCTACTGACCCCTTTGGCGCATTTTCGCCACAAGGGTGTTCCTCCGGAAGCTCACCGGTGATGGCCGGGTCAACGCTTTGTACGCCATTCTACGGGATTGGCATTGCTGATGCGCGCACCGGGGCCTCTAGCGGCGGATGAGCTTGTGGTTGGCGGCCTGAGCCACGGGCCGCATCACGATCTGATCCAAATTGATGTGGTGTGGGAGCCCGACGGCGTAACCCACCACATCTGCCACGTCCGCCGCCGTGAGTGGTTCAGCCACGCCCTGGTAGACCTTGGCTGCGGCCGCCTCATTGCCGCCGAGGCGGTTGACAGCGAATTCTTCGGTGTGCACCAAACCCGGCGCCACCTCAATCACGCGAATGTTGTGCTCGGCCTCTTCCAGGCGAAGTGCACCGTTCAAGGCGTGCTGGCCAAATTTGGCGGCGTTGTAGCCGGCGCCGCCCTCATAGGCCACGAGTCCTGCCGTGGACGTGAGGTTCAGGACAGTGCCGTGCCCGTGCTCGCGAAGGCCCGGCAGGAACGACTTGGTAACTTTCAAGGTGCCCAAGACGTTGACGTTGAACATCCACTCCCAGTCGTCAATGACTGATGCACCCACGGCATCCGCCCCGCGGGCACCGCCGGCAATGTTGATCAGCGTGTCCACGCCAGCCGCGCCGAACGTTTCCGTGGCGAAGGCGAGCAGCTTGGCAACGTCGCCGTCATCGGTGATGTCCGCCGGGCACGCAATGGCGCCCGTTTCCTGCGCCAACTGTGCCAACTTCTCCGCCCGGCGGGCCACGGCGATGACGGTCCACCCGTCGGCACAGAGTTTCCGGACGGTTGCGGCGCCAATCCCCGAACTGGCACCTGTGACAACTGCATGCTTGGAACTGTTTTTAGCCATGACTTAAATGTAGCGTGCCAGCGCCACAGCCGGTCCACCGGCCGACCTCTGACGCCTGCGCATCATTCGCTGTACATATGGCGCCACTGTCAGAGCTGCGCACGATGCTGACAGAATGGCGCGCAGATGCCATCAGGTTGCCTAGTGGGCGGAGTACAGTTCCCTGACCCGCTCCACCGCAGCATCGTGGGGCAGGAAATACGTGCACTGCCATTTCTGGGTGCTCCGGGCCTGGGCGTTGGTGGTCAGGACGTCGGGCGCATAAACACGGATCGCCCGTTTGCCGCCCTTGCCCTCCACTGACACCACCCCGTGGCGAGCCAGGGCACGCGCCGGGAACACGAACTGGCCCGGCCCCGCACCCGAGGCGCCCTGGACAACAAACAGTTCAACGCCGTCGTCCATGTCAAAGGGCCGGATGGGGCCTTCAACTGACCGCTGCCACAGGGTCACGAACTGCCCCACCTTCGTGGGGGTGGTTTTGGCGACACGGAACAGGGCCTGGCGGCCACCAAGTGTCAGCCGATGCGCGGCGTACTCGGCGCTTTCGGGCTCGGACCGAACATCGTCGCACGCCAAGCCCGCCGGATTCCAGACAGCCGCCCGCGTGGCGAGCAGTGACGGGTGAGATATTGCCATGCTCAAACGGTTCCTCTGTTCGCAATAGTTGACACCAGCAGCGTATCAACCCGCCGCCGCCAGCGGGGAGAGTCCCAGTTCTGGGGCAAGTCATGAAAGAATTGAAAAATGGCTGACATCATTCCGGGCACAGACACGCCCGCACCCACCCCAAGCAACGTTCCCGACAAGCCCGTTCTGGAGGGACTCGAGGAGTCTCTGACCAAGCGCTGGCTCGCTGAGGGCACCTACAAGTTTGACCGTGAGACCACCCGGGAGCAGGTGTACTCCATTGACACTCCCCCACCCACGGCATCGGGTTCCTTGCATGTGGGGCACATGTTCTCCTACACGCAGACTGACGTGCTGGCCCGCTTCCAGCGCATGAGCGGCAAGAACGTCTTCTACCCCATGGGGTGGGATGACAACGGCCTGCCCACCGAGCGCCGCGTGCAGAACTACTACGGTGTCCGGTGCGATCCGAAGATCTCCTTCGACGCCGGCTACCACCCGCCAGCGACGCCCGCCAAGAACCAGCGTGACTTCGATGTCATCTCACGCAAGAACTTCATTGAACTGTGTGAAGAACTGGCCGTTGAGGACGAGAAGGTCTTCAAGCACCTGTTCCAGACCTTGGGCCTTTCGGTTGACTGGGATTTGACGTACAGGACCATTGACGAGCACTCCCGTGCCGTATCTCAGCGGGGCTTCCTGGCGAACCTGACCGCGGGCGACGCGTACATGGCTGAGGCGCCCACCCTGTGGGATGTCACCTTCCGCACGGCTGTTGCCCAGGCGGAGCTGGAAGATCGCGAAATGCCCGGCGCATACTACCGCTACCCGTTCTTCGCCGAGGACGGCACCAAGATTTACATTGAGACCACGCGTCCGGAGTTGCTGGCCGCGTGCTCGGCTTTGGTGGCCAACCCCGACGATGAGCGTTACAAGCCGCTGTTTGGCAAAAAAGTCACCTCACCGTTGTTCGGTGTTGAGGTGGAGGTTCGCCCGCACGCCCTGGCCAAGGCCGACAAGGGTTCAGGCGTTGCCATGGTGTGCACCTTCGGTGACCTGACCGACGTCATCTGGTGGCGTGAATTGCAGCTGCCCACCCGTGCCATTGTTGGCCGTGACGGCCGGATCCTGGGTGACACGCCCGAGTGGATCACGACCGAGGAGGGCCGCGCAAATTACGCCACGATTGCCGGCAAGACTGTCTTCAGCGCCAAGGAAGGCGTTGTGGAAATGCTGACCGCGGCAGATCTGCTCGATGGTGAGATCAAGAAGATCATGCACCCGGTGAACTTCTTCGAAAAGGGTGACAAGCCCTTGGAGATCGTCAGCTCCCGCCAGTGGTACATCCGCAACGGCGGCCGCGACGAGGACCGCCGCGAACACCTGATCAACCGCGGCAAGGACATTGAGTTCCACCCGGCGTTCATGCGCTCACGCTACGACAACTGGATCTCGGGCCTGAACGGTGACTGGCTCGTCTCCCGCCAACGCTTCTTCGGTGTGCCTGTTCCTGTGTGGTACCCGCTGGATGCCGATGGCAACCCGGATTACGACCACCCCATCCTGCCCACCACGACGATGCTTCCGGTTGATCCGGCGGCGGATGCAGCCCCGGGCTACACGGAGGATCAGCGCAATGTGGCCGGCGGTTTCGTGGGCGACGCCGACGTGTTGGACACCTGGGCCACGTCGTCGCTGACACCGCAGATTGTGGGCGGTTGGGGCGTTGACGAGGACCTGTTCGGGAAGGTCTACCCCTTCGATCTGCGCCCCCAGGGCCACGACATCATCCGCACCTGGCTGTTCTCCTCCGCAGTGCGTGCCGATGCGCTGCAGGGCAACGCGCCGTGGAAGCACGCCGCCATCTCCGGGTGGATCCTTGACCCGGACCGCAAAAAGATGTCCAAGTCCAAGGGCAATGTGGTGGTCCCCACCGACGTGCTCAACGACTTTGGCGCCGACGCTGTCAGGTACTGGGCCGCCTCCGCCAAGCTCGGCGCGGACACCGCCTACGAGATTGCGCAGATGAAGATTGGCCGCCGCCTGGCGATCAAGCTCCTGAACGCCTCGAAGTTTGTGCTGAACCTTGGCGCCACCGAGTCCGATGTGCTGGTGGCAGAGACAGCGGTTCTCAGCAATCCGCTGGACCGCGCCGTGTTGGCCCAGTTGGCTGAGGTGGTGCGCTCGGCAACCGCCGCGTTTGAGAAGTATGACTACGCCCGTGCCCTGCAGCTGAGCGAAAGCTTCTTCTGGCACTTCACCGACGACTACGTTGAGCTCATCAAGGACCGTGCTTACGGAGCAGAGGGCGACGTCGGCCAGGCGTCAGTTTTGGCGGCCCTGGCCACCACCTTGGACTCCTTGCTGCGTTTGTTCGCCCCGTTCCTGCCGTTCGCAACGGAGGAAGTGTGGAGCTGGTGGCGTGCCGATTCGGTGCACCGCGCCGCGTGGCCTGTTGCTGTTGAGGTGCTCGACGGCGACACCACCTTGCTGGCCACCGTGGGGGACGCGCTGAGCGGCATCCGCAAGGCCAAGTCCGAGGCCAAGGTCAAGCAGCGCACCCAGGTGCTGCGCGCCACCGTTACCGCCGGCGAGGTCCAGGCCGCGCAGTTGATGGCCGGCCTCGGTGATCTGAGGGCTGCCTCGAACGCCCTTGAGATCACTGTTGCCGTGGGCGACGGCGAACTGACGGTGAGCGATGTTGAGCTGGCACCCGCTGAGGAGCCCGCGCAGGCCTAGCCCGCACCACAACTGGCCCGAAGGAAAAACCGAAAACTCAAAGTTTTGCCAGGTTTTTTGGTGTTTTCTGCGGGGAAGTCGGGGTTTTCCACCCCCCCCCACACCGCCCCAAAAAAACCCCCAGAAAGCTCCGTGTTTCCCTGTTTTTTTTCTCTTTCTTCACGGGCCAGTTGTGGTTGTCCACGGAAGCGGACCGGCCTACCTGGCTGCGGCGGGACTTTTCGCGGCCAGGGCGAGTTTCTTCAGCCCCTTCCTGGGCGGCACCCGAACGGGCACCGGCCAGCGCGGGCTCAACGAATCACCCAAGGTGGTGCCCCGAAGCTTGCGGCCAACCAGGGGCAGCACCCAGCCGGTGACCCACGCGTACTGCTCACGGGTCCGCTGCCGGACACTGCGAGCCGCCCGACGCCCGTGCTTGTGCACGATACCGTGGGGCACCCCCAGGGTGTTCAGCACCTGCGCGGCGAGGAATTTGTGCCCGGCCTTGGACATGTGGAGCCTGTCCGGACCCCACATGCGCGGGTTCGTGTACGCCTCAAATCCCGAATAGTCCACCAAAATTGCGCCATAGGTGGCGGCGACTCTCCTGACACCGTCGTTATAGGCATGGTTCTTGCGCCGCAGCGGGCCAAGAAGCGGTGAGACCTCCACGTCGTATCCGGTGAAGAGGATCAAGGTGGCCCCCGTCGCCGCCAAATCCGCCACGAGCTGCTCGTATTGGGCCAGAATGTCGGCAATTCTTGTCCCCAGATCCATGACATCGTTGCCGCCGGCGTACAAGGTGATGAGTGTTGGCTCCATGGCGATGGCCGGCGCCAGCTGTTCGGCGATGATGTGGCGCAGCCGCTTGCTCCGGATGGCAAGGTTGGCGTACTCCCATCCGGGCGCCTCCCGGGCAAGCCCCTCGGCCACACGGTCAGCCCACCCCTTGACCCCGTTGGGCAGGTGTTTGTTGGCATCCCCCACGCCCTCGGTGAACGAGTCGCCAAGGGCCACAAACCGCCCCGGGGCGCTCGGGAGCCAGTGCTCGTTCGGGTTCACGCGTCCCTACGCAGCGGCCTGGGGCAACCCAGCGGATGGCACATTCTTGGCAAGAACCTGGCCGCGTCCTATCCCGTGATACTCCCACCCGGCCGCCTTCCACGCTGCGGGATCGAGTGCGTTGCGCCCATCCAGCATCACCGGCCGCTGCACCAGTGCGGCAGTCAGCGCCGGATCAAGCGATAGGAATTGCGGCCATTGCGTCAGCAACAGCACCATGTCGGCGCCACGCAGTGCCAAACTGACGTCGCTTTGAAAGGTAAGTTGCGGATACTGCAGCCATACATGGTCCCCCGCCTGCGGATCGGTGACGGTCACGTGCGCACCCTGCGCCGCAAGCTGGCAGGCCACATCCAACGCAGGGGAATCCCTGATGTCATCCGTGTTCGGTTTGAAGGTGGCGCCGAGAACCGTAATGGCCCGTCCCCGGACCGAACCACCGCACAGCCGGACCGCCGCCTCGGCCGTGTGGTAGCGGGCATCGGCATTGATGCCGTCGACCAGGGAGAGCATCTCATCAAGTGACTCAACCCCATTCCGATGAGCCTGTGCCCTGAAGGAACGCAGATCCTTGGGCAGGCAGCCGCCGCCGAATCCAACCCCTGCCTGGAAGTAGCGCCCGCCAATGCGCTCATCCAACCCCAGCGCCTGGGCAAGCTGTACGACGTCGGCCCCCACCTGCTCGCATAGCTGCCCCACCGCATTGACGTAGGAAAGCTTCAGGGCCAAGAATGCGTTGGCGGACACCTTGATCAGTTCCGCTGTGGCAAAGTTGGTGACCAGCCGTGGGGTGCCACGTTCCAGCAGTGGTGCGTACACGACGTCGAGCATTGAGCAAGCTTGGGTGCCCTTGGCGTCACTGGGCACTCCATAGACCATCCGGTCCGGAGCCAGAGAATCCTGAACAGCTGTTCCCTGACGCAGAAATTCCGGGTTCCAGGCCAGGGCCGCTCCTGTGCCGAGGAGCATTTCCGCCACGATGGCTGCAGTTCCGACAGGCACTGTTGACTTGCCAACCACCAAGGCACCGGGGCGCACATGCGCGAGCAGGGCTGATACGGCGGACAGGAGGAAACTCAGGTCGGTTTCATTGCCCGTCTTGGATTGGGGTGTGCCAACACAGAGGAAATGAACATCGGCATCCGCCAGCCGGGCCGGGTCTGTAGTGAAGGTGAGCCGGCCGCTGCCGTGCCCGTCCCGAAGCAGCTCAGCCAAGCCGGGCTCGTGGAACGGGGCCGTGCCGCAGGCCAGTTTCTCGATCCGGGCGGCGTCTGTGTCGAGTCCAATCACGTGGTGACCCATGGAGGCAAGCGTGGCCGCATGTACCGTACCCAGATAGCCCGCGCCAATGACTGAAATTTTCATTTGATTCCTTTCATCGCGGCGGTGAGCCGCGGGTGGTCTGCAATGGCTTGGTTGTATATGTCCATCAGCTGCTCGCAAACGACGGACCACTGGCGGCCCTGAACCTGCTCGAACGCTGCCGCCCCAAAGGCGGCACGCTTCGTATCGTCGCCGACAAGGTCGCTGACGTAGCCCAGAAGTTGGCCCAGATTGCCCGGGGCGTAGAGCCAGCCCGTGCGGGAGGAATCAACCAGATCCACGGGACCGCCCTTGCCGGTGGCTATGACGGGGACACCCGAGGCCATGGCTTCTTGAATGGTCTGGCAAAAAGTTTCCAACTCACCGGGGTGCACAAAAAGGTCGAAGGACGCCATGGCCGCAGCAAGGTCTTCTCCCCCAAGGAATCCCGTGAAGTACGCGTGGGGCAGGACCGATTCGAGCATTTCGCGCTGCGGCCCGTCGCCGACTATGAGGAGCGTGGAATTGGGGACGGAGGCGAGTACGGCTAGATCCTCAACCTGTTTCTCCAGGGCCAGCCGACCCACATAGCCAATGATCTTGTGGCCCGCGGGCGCCACTTTCTGGCGGAAAGCCTCACTGCGCTTGCTGGGGTGGAAACGCTCGGTGTCCACGCCCCTGCGCCACAGCTCTACGCGCGGGATGCCATGGCCGCGCAGCTGATTCACTGAGTCTGTGGAAGGGGCCAGTGTTTTGGTGGCTGCCATGTGGATGCGTTCCACGCGGAGCCACGCCCAGTTTTCAAGGAACGGCAACCCGTACTTGGCCGAATAACCGGGGACGTCGGTTTGGTAGACGGCCACCGAGGGAATGTCTAGTGCTGCCGCTGCTCTCACAGCCCTCCATCCAAGGACAAAGGGCGAGGCAAGGTGCACAACATCCGGCCCAAATTCGGCCAGAAGTGTTTTTACCCGAGCAACACCGCCAACGGCAACACGTATGTTTCGGTACCCTGCCAAGGGGACCGCAGGCAGCCGCCTGACTGTTGCACCTTCAACCATTCCCGGGGCATTCTCCACGGTGGATGGTGCTATGACCAGCACAGTATCGCCGCGCTCATCCAGGTGCTGCATGATCTTCAGTAGTGAATGGGTCACCCCATTCATATCCGGCAGGAACGATTCAGCAACTATTGCAACCTTCACGGTTCAACCATGACCGGACCAGGTTGACGCCGTGGGCCGCTGGCGAAACGTTGCGGTGAAGAGTGGGTGAACAGGCTGATGGCCGGGTCGTTTTTGGGCAAAGGGGAAGCCCCATCGGCTAGTTGCCGTCGGTGGGGCTTCGACTTTCATCCCGCTACGTGACGATTAGCGGTCTAACGGGTGCCATTAACTTTCAGGACTTTTCACCGCGTCACCGGTGTCAATGAACCTTTTCGAGCATCCCGTCGAAACGGTATCTCATGTATCAGATGGTTCAGTCACTGAATTTCTGGTACCTGCTAGCCCTTTCCTTGGCGGATTGGGTAAGAACCAGTATGCGCCTGGATCGGGGCGGATGCAAGAGAAATTGTGAATCTATTGTGGGCAATTATTCACCCTTGTTTCGATGCGGTCCACGGGGCTTGTGCGGAACAAACTCCTATCCACACAAACCCTGCGGCCGACTACTTGCTCCTAGTGTTGGCCTGCCCTACGGCGAACCATCAGGACCAGGCCCAGGCCCAGCAGTACCGTTGCCAGTACAGCTGCGCTCCACAGAGTTATGGCCGCCCCGGTGATGGCCAAGGCACCTGCCGCGGGGCTATCGGAAACCGTTGCGATGCCCGCCCCGGCCGTGCTGCTCGCCAGAGTGGATCCTGCCGCCGTTGTGGCCGGGTACGCCGCGGTGGGCGTCTGGGACGGCGCCGCGGAGGCAGAAGCCGACGCAGACGCCGAGGCGCTGATAGTGGGCTCGGCAGTGGCTGTCTGTGTGGGTTGCGGCTCGGCGAAAGCGCTCAGTTTCAGGTCATCACAGAACGCTGTTCCCACGGCTTCGCGATAGCAAAAGAAGGTGGCCGAGGTGCTGGTGGCCACAAAGTCGATGCTTGCCATAGTCCATTCGACGGCGCTGATCAACACGTCGGGACTGGGTGTCAGTCCCGTTGATTTCAGGCACAGCGCCGTCTTGGCGCCGTCGGGCTTCACCCATCCGCTGAAGGTGTACTTGTTGCCCACCACCAAGCCGCTGATGTTTTGTTCCAGAGTGGCATAGCCGCCTGCCGGGACCGTCAATTTGGCGCTTTGGCCGCCACCGTGGGGTGCTGGATCGCTTACGGCCACCGCGTTGCGGTTTGCCCATCCGCTCAGCCCGTTTTCAAAGCCGCCATTGCTCAACTGCGGAGCCGCGGGACCATCAACGGGCGACGGGGTGGGACCGGCAGTGCCGACGCCGTTGTAGGCACCGACGGAAACCCCACCAGCGGCTGGCACGAGGTTGCCAAACAAGTCCTTTCCGCCATTGTTGGGAAAGGACAGTCCGGAGCTGAGCAACGGCGAGAACTGGTGGAGCCGCTACCTCAGCGCGGCATCGATGGAGGTTGCCGTGCCACGGGCCATGAGGCGGGGATTGCCCGTCACAGCGGTTGAATCCGCCGTGGATCCGGAGGCATTGGTGAAGCTGTTGTTCGCCAGGGCAAAGCCGCCTGAGCGTAGGGTCAGTGATGCGCTGCCGGCGCCTTCTTTCAGAACAATGTTGTTCTTGAAGGCAATGTTGCGCTTGTTGGCGTTGCTTTCATTGATGACGGTCTGGGAAATGCCGGGGCCAATGTAGATGGTGTAGTTGTAGAAATTGGCGCTTTCAACACGCCCGGCAGCATTGCAGACCAGAAAGAAGCCGCCTTCGTTGTGTGACTGTAGTTGTACTCAAACAGAGTCCTGTCGGTGCCTTGGTCAATGTCAAAGGCCATACCGTCACGGGTGGTCTTGCCACCGGAATCCTCGTTGTAGCGGAAAGTGCTGCCATCTGAATTCCAGGGCCAAATGCCGGCGTTGTAGCCTGCCGAGCGTTGCTGGAACAGATGGACGCGATTATTCTCCACCACAGCATCAACCGCTGTTTGCGGAACAATGCATCGCCGCCAGTATCCAAAACGTTGTTGGGGCTGATCACGATGCCCGTGTTGGCCGTCCACGGCTTGGTGATGGTGGCGGAACCCACTTCGGGGTGTTCCTCCCACCCACTCGCGACGGCGGCAATGCCGGTTCGGTTGACGTGATCCACCCGGTTGTTGGTGATCCGCGCGCCGGCGTAGTTGCTGGCCTTGGCGTCTCCGGTCACCGAGGCAAGGATGCCGCCACTGCCCTTGGCGTCGTTGCCCTTGATGTCATGGACATACATGTTATCCACCACCATGTGCCTGGCAATTCCGTAGTTCTCCAGCACCAGGTAGACACCGCGCCGCAAAGAGGCGAGACCCTTGGCATTGGTCACTTCAAGCCCCGAGAGTTCAACGCCTTCCATATTGCGTAGCACCACCATGTCAACGGCGCCGTTGCCGTCAATGACTGGGCGGGCCGTGCCAGCACCATAGGGGGAAATGGTGCTGGGCGTGGTGCTGCTGCCAATGCCCACGGGCGCATAGGTGCCTAGGCAGGTGGCGCCGCGCTTGAACAGGACAGTGTCCCACGGAGCCATCCGGTGTCCCGGCCGCCGTGGCGGAACAGTCAACGTGCTTGGCGTTCCCGTCCGCTGCCACCGCCGGAATGGCCGTCATGGCGGTGCCAACAATGACCACCCCCGTTACGGCGGCCAGCGCCGCCCTGAGCCTTGCATTTTTCAAATTACCACTCCCTGATGATGGGTAGTGACTGAAACTACCCACTTCCTGTCAACATCATTGAGCATAGGGAGCCGGGTAAGCACAGAAGCAAATATGACGTACGGGAGCCTGAACCCCGCACGTCATAGAAGATGGGACCTTGTGAGCAGCTATTGGACTTTACTGTCACAGGACTGACTTCATATTGGACCTATCTGCAGTCCGAGGCCCGTTAGCCGAATTTCGGGTCTTCGGTGCGGCTGCGCTTGATCTCGAAGAAGTACGGAAAACTAGCCAATGTGAGCGTTGCATCCCAGAGCTTGCCGGCCTCTTCGCCACGCGGGATGCGCGTGATGACCGGACCAAAGAACGCTGTTCCGTTGAAGGCCACAATGGGCGTGCCCACATCCTGGCCCACCTTGCTAATACCCTCCTCGTGGCTGGAGCGTAATGCAACATCATGAGCGTCGGTTGTAGCCGCTGCTGCCAGTTCGGCGGGGAGGCCAACTTCAGCCAGCGCCTTGGCGATCACGTCCCCGTAGTTCTTGTTGCCGTTATTGTGGATCTGCGTGCCCATGGCGTCGTACAACGACTTGATGACCTGCTGCCCGTGGTCCTTGGCTGCGGCAATGATGACTCGCACCGGGCCCCAAGCCTTGGCAACGTGTTCCTTGTAGGCTGCGGGGAGGTCGTGGTTGTTTTCATTGAGCACCGAAAGGCTCATGACGTGCCAGTCAACGTTGATGTTGCGGACCTGTTCCACTTCACCGATCCAGCGCGACGTCACCCAGGCGAATGGGCAGGCGGGGTCAAACCAAAAATCGGCCGTTTCGGTGGCAGCTACAGCATTTTCGGGCACGTGAGATCTCCTTGTTGGATCGTGAGTTCATGAAGTCGGCGGGGCGCTTAGGGCCCCGTTCCAAACAACCCGCACCGGCCACGGTATATTCCGCAGCGAGTCCATGGGGCTGTTTAGGCGGACTTGTTCCTGCGCTTGGCGGCCACCTCATGCGGAATGAGTGTTGGCTCAGCTTTTTTCCCCACCACGTCGGCCGTGATCACCACTGTGGCAATGTCTTCACGGCTGGGCAGGTCAAACATGACAGGCTGCAGCACTTCTTCCAAGATGGCGCGCAAGCCGCGGGCACCGGTGCCACGAACCAGGGCCAGCTCGGCGATGGCTGTCAGTGCCTCGTCGTCAAACTCAAGGTCAACGCCGTCGAGCGTGAACATCTTTTGGTACTGCTTGACCAACGCGTTCTTGGGCTCGGTCAAGATCTGGATCAGGGCCTTGCGGTCAAGCTGGGTGACGGTGGTGATGACCGGCAGACGGCCGATGAACTCCGGGATCAAACCAAACTTCAGCAGGTCCTCCGGCATGACGTCGGCGTAGCTGGCCTCCGTCTGCTTCAACGCGCTCAGCGGCGCACCAAAGCCGATGCCCTTCTTGCCGGCGCGGGAGCCGATGATCTCCTCCAGGCCGGCAAATGCGCCAGCCACAATGAACAGCACATTGGTGGTGTCGATCTGGATGAATTCCTGGTGCGGGTGCTTGCGTCCGCCCTGCGGGGGGACGGAGGCAACGGTTCCTTCAAGAATCTTCAGCAGCGCCTGCTGGACGCCCTCACCGGACACGTCACGGGTGATGGAGGGGTTCTCGGACTTGCGCGAAATCTTGTCAATCTCATCAATGTAGATGATGCCCTGTTCGGCCTTCTTCACATCAAAATCGGCGGCCTGAATGAGTTTGAGCAGAATGTTCTCAACGTCCTCACCCACATACCCGGCCTCGGTCAGTGCTGTGGCGTCGGCGACGGCGAACGGAACGTTCAGGCGTCGCGCCAGGGTCTGTGCCAGGTAGGTTTTGCCGCAGCCCGTGGGGCCCACCAAAAGGATGTTGGATTTGGCGATTTCAACGTCGTCGTGAACGCCACCGGAGATGGTGTTGCTCTTGAGCGCGTGCCCTGACTGGATGCGCTTGTAATGGTTGTACACGGCAACCGCCAACGACCGTTTGGCCGGTTCCTGGCCGATCACATACTCTTGCAGGAAATCAAAAATCTCGCGCGGCTTGGGCAGCTCAAAGGCGTCAAGATCGGCTACTTCGGCCAGCTCTTCATCGATAATTTCATTGCACAGTTCAATGCACTCATCACAGATGTACACGCCAGGTCCGGCAATAAGTTTGCGCACCTGTTTCTGGCTCTTTCCACAGAAGGAACACTTCAGCAGATCGGTGCTTTCGCCCATCCTGGCCATTGATGTGTCCTTCCGCGAGTAACCCGCCGGTGGCGTTGTTAGCTCTGAACCGTATTCGCTCCAGGCAGGTGCCAGGAACGTCCTACAAATACTCTAATCCACGCCACGGACATTGGGTGGAAATCAAACGCCGGGACGAGGGAATGTCTCGCCCCTGTCCCGGCGATTGTCCGCACGGAATCTAGCGGGTGATGGCCGGAGCCTTCATCTTGCGCGGCGCCAACACTTCATCGATCAAACCGTATTCCTTGGCCTGAGCTGCCGTGAGGATGTTGTCACGCTCGATGTCATTGCTGACCTGCTCCGGCGTGCGGCCGGACAAATCAGCCAAGGTGTTCTCCAGCCATTCGCGCATGCGCATGACCTCGTTGGCTTGAATCTCCAGGTCGGAGGCCTGGCCGCCCTGGCCACCGGAGAGTGCCGGCTGGTGAATAAGCACGCGGGCGTTGGGCAGGGCCAACCGCTTGCCGGGGGCACCGGCCGCGAGCAGTACGGCCGCGGCGGAGGCGGCCTGACCGAGGCAAACTGTCTGGATTTCCGGGCGGATGAACTGCATGGTGTCATAGATGGCCGTCATGGCCGTGAAGGATCCGCCGGGAGAGTTGATGTACAGCGTGATGTCACGGTCGGTGTCATCGGCTTCCAACACCAGAAGCTGCGCCATGACGTCGTCGGCCGATGCATCGTCAACCTGGACACCCAGGAAAATGATCCTGTCCTCGAAAAGCTTGGTGTACGGGTCCTGACGCTTGAAACCGTAGGGTGTGCGCTCCTCGAACTGGGGAAGCACGTAACGGCTGGAGGGCAGGTTGCCGGCAGTGTGGCCGAAAGCTGTACCGCCAAAGTTGTATGTCATGTCTGGTTACTCCTGAAGTTTCTCTTTGGCTTGCTTTACTTGGCGTTAGTTCCGCCGCCACCGGCAACGGTTCCTGCGTGGCGGGCGATCTTGTCGAAGAAGCCGTACTCCAGTGCCTGCTCGGCAGTGAACCACTTGTCGCGGTCGTTGTCGATGAGGATCTTCTCCTCCGTCTGACCTGTCTGCTCGGCCGTCAGTTCGGCCATGACCTTCTTCATGTGCAGGATCAGTTCGGCCTGGATCTTAATGTCCGACGCCGTTCCACCAATGCCGCCTGAGGGCTGGTGCATGAGGATGCGTGCGTTGGGCGTCGCGTAGCGCTTGCCCTTGGTGCCCGAGGAGAGCAGGAACTGCCCCATGGAGGCTGCCAGGCCGGTGGCGACAGTGACCACGTCGTTCGGGATGAACTCCATGGTGTCGTAGATGGCCATGCCGGCCGTCACCGAGCCACCGGGTGAGTTGATGTAAAGGTAGATGTCCTTTTCGGGGTCCTCAGCCGAGAGCAGCAGCAGCTGCGAGCAGATCAGGTTGGCGTTGTCATCACGAACTTCTGAACCCAACCAAATGATGCGTTCTTTGAGCAGGCGGTTGTAGATGTACTGGTCCGAGCCGGCCGGGTCCGCGCTAGCCATCGTGGGGGTGGTGTGCTGTGCCATGGTGGGTTTACCTCTCCTTCGTGTGGCCCGTTGAGCGAACCCAACGACACCATCACTAATGTTCACTACTTGGACAGTAGCCCTTTTTGGTGGCTCGTTGCCCCCCATCAGGACACTGTTCGCTGTAGGCGCACGATACCCGAAGGGGCAAGCCGTGCGGGAATAAAACAGGCCCGCCGCGGCAGTTGCGGGGGCACTTGTGGCGGGGCACAAAAAACCGTTGCCGGCTCCTTCGAGAAGGAACCGGCAACGGTTGGAAAAACTATTTACCCGGCAGCGGGGTAAGTATTAGATGCGGGCTTCGCCCGGATCTACAACTGCTGTGGGCTCAATGACGTCATCTTCTGTGGTCTCTTCTTCTTCGGAAGCAACCGAGACGAAGTCTGTCAGGTCCACGGCGGCGCCCTCGGAATCCTTGACAGTAGCCTTGGCCAGAACAGCTGCCAGAGCCTTACGACGACGAACTTCGCCAACGATCATGTTGACCTGGCCGGAGGAGTCCAGCATCTGGGCGAACTGGTTCGGCTCCATGCCGTACTGGCTTGCCGAGGAGACGATGTAGTCGATCAGTTCAGCCTGGCTGACACCGATCTCTTCCTTCTCAGCGATCGCATCGAGGATGATCTCGTTGCGGAAAGCCTTCTCGGTGTTTTCCTTGACCTCGGCGCGGTGCTCCTCGGTGTCGTGCTCTTCAGGGCCGTGTGCGTTCTCAGGCTTGAAGTGCTGCTCCAGCTGATCAGCTACGACGGAGTCAGGCACGGGAACCTCAACGAGCGCAACGAGCTTCTCCAGAACCTTGTCACGAGCCTCAACACCCTGATCAACAGTCTTGGACTCGGCAGCCTGCTTGGCCAAGTCTTCCTGCAGTTCGGCGATGGTGTCGAACTCGGATGCCAGCTGAGCGAAGTCGTCGTTTGCCTCGGGCAGTTCGCGGACCTTGACGGAGGAAACCTTGAGCGTGACCGACGCTTCTTCGCCTGCATGCTCGCCACCGGCCAGCTTGGTGTTGAAGATTGCTTCTTCGCCGGCGGACAGGCCTGCTGCTGCCTCGTCCAGGCCGTCAAGCATGTTGCCGGCACCGATCTGGTAGGACAGGTCCGACGCCGAGTCAACCTCGACGTCATCGATCTTGGCGGCGATGTCGATGGTGAGGAAGTCACCCTCGGCGGCCGGGCGATCCACAGCCTTCAAGGTGCCAAAGCGGGCGCGCAACTCATCCAGTGCCTTGGCGGTGTCGGCCTCGTCTGCTTCAACAGCTGCAACCTCAACCTCAATACCTTCGTAGTCAGGCAGTTCAATCTCGGGGCGGATGTCCAGCTCAACGTGGAACTTGACAACACCGTCGGTGCCGGTCGGATCCGGAACCTCGGTGATTTCAACCTCGGGACGGCTCAAGGGGACAAGCTTGTTCTCGACAACAGCTT
Source organism: Arthrobacter sp. TMN-49 (assembly GCF_054511095.1). Classification (NCBI taxonomy): domain Bacteria; kingdom Bacillati; phylum Actinomycetota; class Actinomycetes; order Micrococcales; family Micrococcaceae; genus Arthrobacter; species Arthrobacter sp. TMN-49. The sequence continues at coordinate 86,435 of NZ_JBTNDH010000009.1, forward strand.
CCTGGTACCAGCCGTTCAGACCGGAGTTGATGGCTGTTTCCAGAACGTAGCCACGGCCAACGCGCTGATCAATCAACGCGTTCGGGACCTTGCCCTTACGGAAACCAGGCACCTGGACCTGTGTACCAATAGTCGTGTAAGCCTCTTTAATACTGGGCTTCAATTCCTCAAAAGAAACCTCAACATCGAGCTTGACCCGAGTGGGTGTGAGGTTTTCGACAGCGCTCTTCACAGCGTGGTACTCCTGATGGTCTGTTGATGGGTATATTGGCCCAGCACATGGGCAGTCACTGACCAAACGTGAACCGGATAATGCTGAAGTCGGGGCGACAGGACTCGAACCTGCGATTTCCTGCTCCCAAAGCAGGCGCGCTAGCCACTACGCTACGCCCCGTAGTGCCCGCAACAGTCTACGGGGAAAAGTTCGCAGATGCACAATCGGGGTTCCCCGTGCACCGTTTAGGGGTTCCATGGACGACGGCGGCGGGTTGGCTGCCGCTTTCACCCGGCGTACGCTCCGCCGTGAAGGCCGCTCTTGCGCGATTGCTCGTGGGCATGAAAAATCCCCAGCCAGTTGGCCGGGGATTTACGTTCTTTGGAGGGGGCGACGGGAATCGAACCCGCGTCATTAGTTTGGAAAACTAAGGCTTTACCATTAAGCTACGCCCCCACATATGTCAGCTTGTGGGCGAACAACTCCGTAACAGTATCAAGGCAAATGCCCGCCCCGCAAATCGGGAAGTGGCTGTCCCGAAAAATGCCACCGTTTGACGCAAATGCCACCGTTTGTACTATGGCATTTTTGTCAAACGGCGGCATTTTTGGGTTCAGAAACCCTGGCACTTCGGGCACCAATACAGTTTCCGGCCGCCCAGCTCCTGCATGGCAATGTCGGTGCCGCAATGTCTGCACGGCAGACCTGCGCGCTTGTACACGTAGTGGGCATCGTCGGCCGGGACGTCCTTGTTGGGTCTGGAGGGCAGCGCTGCACCAGTAGCTTCCTGACCCACGTCGACGCCACGGCCCGAGGGTCGATCACGCAACTCGGTGGTGATGATGCGGCCGTCGCGGACACCGTCGGCCATGATGCGCGCCGTGTCATCCCACAGCGCCTGGGCTTCCGCTGCTTGCAGCTGGTTGCCGGAGAGCATCGGGTCAAGGCCCAGCCGGAACAACACCTCGGCCCTGTACACATTGCCCACTCCTGCAAGCACGTCTTGATTCATGAGCTGCAAGGCGATGCTCGTCCTGCTTTTGCGAATCCGGCGAACAAACTCCGCCGCATCGCCTGGCAGATTGTGCAAGGGATCCGGGCCCAACTTGTTCCGTGCCGCCACGGCTTCGGCCGGCGTGATCGCCTCACAGGCGGTGGGCCCGCGGAGATCGGCCCAGCCGTGCGCCGAGACCAGGCGGACACGAACTGCACCCTTGGGTTCGGGCGGGCCCGTGTACTCCCCACGTCCTTCCCGATCTCGCAAGCTCGATGGGGGCGCCACAGACGCGCCGCCCCACCCGGTGTCAGCGGCAACCTCCTGCTCGCCGATGCGCCGCGGCGCGCCAATACTGGAGGCCCCGGCAAACGTGGCGTCACCGCCAAAGTCCCACGCCCCGTAGAGCCCCAAGTGCACGCGCATCACAAGATCATGGGAGAAGTAGAGGAACATTTGCTTGCCGTGGGGTTCGGCGGTTTCTAGGACGTGCCCGTCAATCCGCGTGGCGCCGGCAGCAAATTTCCCCTGCGGACTCGAGACGGCCAGCCTGGCCCCGCCGAAAACGTCCCGGAACTGCCGGGCCACACGGTGCACTGAATGGCCCTCAGGCATTGCTTCTCCTTGAGATGTTGGTCCGCCATGGTGGGCCCGGGGTTAGGCACGCTGGGTACGCAGTCGTTACTCGACCACGTCTCCGGTGGTCTCGTACGTGGCGATCTTGCCGATGCGGCGCACATGGCGGTCGTCGTTGCTGAAGGGCTCAGCCAGGAACGCTTCGATGATCTCGGTGGCTTCTCCAACGCTGTGCTGGCGTCCGCCCACGGCCACCACGTTGGCGTCGTTGTGCTCGCGGGCCAGTTTCGCCGTGGAAAGGTTCCAGGCCAGTGCCGCCCGCACGCCCTTGACCTTGTTGGCGGCAATCTGCTCGCCGTTGCCGGAGCCACCGAGCACGATGCCCAGTGCGTCCACGCCGACGGACTGGTCAGCAACGACTGCGAGCGCTGCGTTGATGCAGAAGGAGGGGTAGTCGTCCTGGGCGTCGTAGGCCTGCGGACCGTGGTCAACCATGTCGTAGCCCTTGGCGGCCAGGGCCGTGATGAGGTGGGCGCTGAGTTCCATGCCGGCGTGGTCTGTTGCGATGTGAACGCGCATGAGGATTCCTTCGTCTGTGCGGGTGATTACGTCACCGCCAAGCCTACCCATGGCGGCGCCAATTCCTGGACCGGCTAGTGGTACCCCGGCGTCTTCCCGGCCCGGCGGTTGAGGATTTGGGCCAGATCGTCGGCAATGTCCAAATCCGGTGCGCTGATAACAACCTTGCCGCCGTCACTTTGTCGAAGCACGACGGCGGCGCCGGAGTGTGTCAGGAAGGTGGCGGAGCCGCTGTGCTTGCGCAGTCCCCATCCGCCGTAGTCCTTGGCAACGATATCCAGTGACACTGCCCCGTCCACCCCCTGGCACGGGGCCAGCAGCACGGGAATCACGCCCAACAGTTTTACGCTGAGCTGGGCCCTGTCCACTTCCACGGTTGCACAGAGCATGCCCACCACCAGCAAGGCAAGCACCACGGCAGCGGCGAAGATCCACGGGTTGATCAGGGCCAGAAATGTTCCCGGCAGAATCCCCGTCAGCAGGATCATGATGATGACGGAACTGCGCGGGTGCAGGAAGTAGGCCAGCTGGTCATTGCTGGCCGTTGGATCCTCCGCCGCCGCCAACGCCTGCGCCATGGCCCTGTCATCGGCGGCGCTCCACTGTTCAACAGGTTTGAAGGACATGGCGAGCACCACCCCCATGGCGGCGGCAAGCCCGCACCCCATGAGGAGCACAAAGCCGTCCACACGCACTGGGGGCAGCCCGCCCTGGGCACCCTGTCCCAGGAGTGTGGCCACGAAAAGCGTAAAGACCGCCAGCTGCAGCGCCACGGCAACGCCCAGGAGCACCCGCCGGGACATGGCCGGCAACGCAAGCCGGGCACCCTGGCTGCCCAGACCGGCACCCAGCAACAAGATCAGCGCCACCCCGATCCCCAGGAACAAGGGAACCGGGAGGGGTTCCCCACCCACGGGCAGCACCACACCGTTGGGGAGTTGGGCCCTGATCAGGAATCCGCCCAGGAGCAGCGCCGCGGAGAGCAGCACGGCAAAGATGATGGCGAACCGCAAGGCCCGCGCGTCCATACGCCGCTCCTGTGTGCTGCCCTGACCGCCGTCGTATCCCATGGCTCTAGTTTTTCACTGTTTCGGCAAGGACGTAAGCGTGCCCGCAACCTGTCCCAAGCACATGCCCCGATCAAATGCGGGCATGTTGGCAGCGCCGTCGGGCTCCGGAGCAGTAACGTGTAAGAATAATCTCAATGTGCCGCCGGACACGCTCACGCAGGGTCCGCGGCTTCGCTCCACCCACCCAATGAACGGAAGGCAATACCTTGCCTGGTATGAATTTGACCCGTGCCGAAGCCATTGAGCGTTCGGCCACCCTCACCGTCAAAAGTTATGACGTGACACTTGATCTGACCACCTCGGACACCACTTTTGCCTCCACCACCACTGTGGCGTTCAGCGCAAAGGAGGGGTCGGCGTCGTTCATTGACGCGGTGACCGCCGCTGTGCACAAGGTGATCCTCAACGGAGTAGAGCTGGACCCGGCAAAAGTGTCCGACGGCGTACGCATCCAGCTGCCGACGCTCGCCGCCGAGAATGAACTGACAGTGGTCGCCGACGCCCACTTCATGAACACCGGCGAGGGCCTGCACCGTTTTGTGGACCCCGCCGACGGTGAGGTGTACCTGTACAGCCAGTTTGAGGTACCGGACAGCCGCCGCATGTTTGCCGTGTTTGAGCAGCCTGACCAGAAGGCGGCATTCACCTTTCACGTGACAGCGCCTGCGCACTGGGACGTCATCTCCAACTCCCCCACCCCGGCCCCCGAGGCCGCCGGTGAGGGCAAGGCCGTCTGGCATTTTGAGCCCACGCTGACCATGTCCAGCTACATTACGGCCCTGATCGCCGGGCCCTATGAGAGCGTCCGCAGCGAGCTGACGAGCTCCGATGGCCGCACCATCCCGCTGGGCGTGTTTGCCCGGAAGTCGCTCATGGAATTCATGGACGCCGAGAACGTATTTGAGCTGACCCGGCAGGGCTTTGAGTTTTTCGAGAAGCAGTTTGGCGTGGCGTACCCGTTCCCGAAGTATGACCAGCTGTTCGTGCCCGAATTCAATGCTGGCGCCATGGAAAACGCCGGTGCTGTGACATTCCTGGAAAGCTACGTGTTCCGTTCCAAGGTCACCGAGGCCATGGTGGAACGCCGCGCCATCACCATCTTGCACGAGCTCGCCCACATGTGGTTTGGCGACTTGGTGACCATGCGCTGGTGGAATGACCTCTGGCTCAATGAGTCCTTCGCCGAATTCATGTCCACACTGGCCGCCGCCGAGAACACCAAATACGTGGATGCCTGGACCACCTTCACCTCCCTGGAGAAGAGCTGGGCCTACCGTCAGGACCAACTGCCCTCCACGCACCCCATCAAGGCCGAGATCAACGATCTGGAAGATGTGCTGGTCAACTTTGACGGCATCACCTACGCCAAGGGCGCCTCCGTGCTGCGCCAGCTGGTGGCCTGGGTGGGTCAGGAGGAGTTCATGTCCGGGGTCCGGGCCTACTTCGCCAAGCACGCCTGGGGCAACACCGAACTGCCCGACCTCATGGTGGAGCTGGAAGCTGCCAGCGGCCGCGACCTGTCCGTGTGGACGCAAAAGTGGCTGGAGACGGCCGGGGTGAACACCTTCAAACCGTCACTGGAGGTGGCCGAGGACGGCACTATCACCGCCTTCTCGATCCTTCAGTCCGCGATTGCCGAGCACCCCACACTGCGCCCGCACCGGGCAGCCGTGGGCTTCTACAACCTGGCCACCTCCGGTGCTGACGCGGGCAAGCTGGTCCGCACGCACCGGGTTGAGCTGGACGTTGACGGCGCCAACACTGCTGTCCCGGAGCTCGTTGGCATGAAGCGCCCGGCCTTGATCCTGCTCAATGACGACGATCTGGCGTACGCCAAGATCAGGCTCGACGCCCAGTCCCTCGCCACGGCCAAGGCCCATTTGCGGGACTTCAAGGAATCGCTGCCCCGCACCCTTGTTTCGGCGTCGGCCTGGGATGCCACGCGCGACGGCGAAACCCCGGCCCGCGAGTACGTTAAGTTTGTGCTGGCCACCATCGGGGACGAGAGCGACTCCACGGTGATCATGGTGCTGCTGCGCCAGCTCGCCACGGCACTGCACTTCTATGTGGCTCCCGCACACCAGCACGCCACGGCCATTGCGGCCGCAGATTCCTTGTGGTCGCTGGCCCAAACCGCGGCCGCCGGCTCTGATGCACAATTGCAGTTCGTCAAGGCCTTCGCAGACCACGCCCAATCAGCTGCACAGCTCGATCTGGTCCAGGCCTTGCTGGATGGGACACAGGAACTGGATACCCTGACGCTTGACACTGACTTGCGCTGGGAGTTCGTGACCTCACTGGCGGCCGGCGGCCGGGCAGATGCGCGCGTCATCGACGCGGCCCTGGCGCTGGACAACACCCAAACCGGGCAACTCGCGGCAGCCACGGCACACGCTGCCATCCCCACAGCCGAGGCCAAGGCTGCGACGTGGGATGCCGTCGTCGTCCGCGGAGATCAAGCCAACTCCATCCAGCGCGCAGCCATCGCCGGGTTCGGCAAGGTCTGGGACACGGCGCTGTTGGAACCGTACGTCGGAAGCTACTTTGCCGCCATTGAGCAAGTGTGGGCGGAAAAGTCGTACGAGATCAGCTCCACCATCATCACCGGGCTGTACCCCTCGCAACTTGTCTCGACCGCCACGGTGGAAGCCACGGATGAGTTCTTGGCGGGGTTGGGCCAGGACACGCCTGCCCTGCGCCGCTTGCTGGTGGAAAGCCGGGACGGGGTTGTGCGGGCGCTGAAGGCACAGGCGGGCGACCTCTAAGGTCCTCACACAAAAAGCCTCCCGCAAGCGGCACTTTTGCCCTTTGCGGGAGGCTTTTTTGCCGGTGCTTTTTCACGCTTCCACAGCCGCGGAAGTGGTGAAAATAATCGTACCCAAAAGTCTACCCCCGCAGCTGTTTCGGGGGTAGTTTCAGGGCATGTACTCACTATCGTTGAAGAAGTTGGCCGCGCGCACAGGCGCAGCGGCTTTATTGAGTCTGGGGCTCATTGCCGGGTTTGCCGGGGTACCGGCCACGGCCGCACCGCCGCCCGCAGGCACATACACCGTGCTCGGTGATTCGTACTCGGCAGGCTCCGGCGGGGGTGGCGAGAGCTTTCCATGTTTCCAGAGTCCCAATGGCTACGGCAATGTCTTCGCCACTACCAACGGGCTGGCCATGACAAATCTGGCTTGCTACGGCGCCACGATCGGCGAGGTCAAGGATTCTCAAGTTCCGTTGATTCCTTCCTCCTCGCGGCTGATCTCCTTGACGGTGGGTGCCAACGACGTGGGCTCGGGTCAAGTTGCTGTTGCCTGCCTGACAGGGACGCTCGAGATGTGCCAAGGCGCCTTGGGTGCCGCCCAGGCGGGGTTGACCCAGTTGCCGGCTCAGATCTTGGGACTGACCAAGTCCATTCGTGCCGAGGCTCCGCGCGCCCAGATGGTGTACATGGGATACCCGCACCTGCTTGAGGCCGGGAACCTCCCGCCGGACGTGGCACCCATCGCGATGACGATCAACGCCATGGTGGATCAACTCAATGCTGTTCTGGCGCAAAGTGCCGTGGATAGTGGCGCGCGGTTTGTTCCCGTGACTGACTACTTCGACGGCCACGGCTACCCCTCAGCGGACAGCTGGCTGATCCCACCGTTCGTTCCGGTGCCGCTGCCGGTGCCACTGGCCTTTCATCCCACCGCGGTTGGTTATGCCTATGGTTACGCAGCAGCCTTGCAAAACACCAAGCTGAGCCCTGCGCTCTATGCTGGAGTATGGCGCTAAACGAACATCATTACCAGGTAAATGTTTTTTGGACGGGCAACCGGGGCACCGGAACCTCCTCCTACCGGGACTACGGCCGCGACCACAGCGTCACGGCCGTTGGCCTGCCCACCCTGTTGGGATCCGCGGATAGAACCTTTCACGGAGACCGGGAGCGGTGGAACCCCGAGCAACTGCTGCTCACTGCGCTCTCGCAATGCCATATGCTCTCCTACTTGCATGTTGCCGTCATGCACGGTGTCGTCATCACCAAGTATGAGGACACCGCCACGGGAACCCTCGTGTTGAATCCCGACGGCAGCGGCCAGTTCGCATCGGTCACCTTGCATCCGGCGATCGCCGTGGCAGACCCGGCCACCGAAGAGCTGGCCCGCACCTTGCACGCCGAAGCTGGCGCTAAATGCTTCATCGCCCGCAGCGTGAACTTTCCCGTGCACCATCTCCCCGGAGTGCTTGCGCCCACACAGGGCTGATTCCCAGCGGCGTCCGCGTTAGGCTGGAAGAGACGTCCCACCCCCAACAGATGCAAGGTATACACAGAGTGCTAGGTATTGAAGACATGGACAACCCCGGCGACACCCTCTGGGACAATTTGCTAGAGGCCGGCATTGCGATAGTGATTGGGTTGCTGGTCTGGGTGGCGCTGCACTACTCCATCCGCATCCTGCTCAAACATGCCAAATCCGACCGCACGCCGCTGGAGCACCGCTCCATGCGCTGGGCCGGGCCCATGCTGCGTGGCATAGACCCGATGATTCGCGCCCTTGACCATGAGCGCCGGGTGCAACGGGCCCACACCATTGGCACCTTGCTGAATTCGATCCTGACCACCATTGTGGTGGTGGTGACAGGTTTCTATGTGCTGCTCTCCTTCGAGGTGGACATCTCCCCGCTACTGGCCAGTGTGGGCGTGGTGGGCATCGCTGTTGGTTTTGGCGCCCAGCAGCTGATCCGCGACTTCCTGGCCGGCATCTTCATCACCATCGAGGACCAGTATGGGATCGGCGATGTTGTTCAAACCAGTGAGGTCATTGGCACGGTTGAATACCTGGGCCTGCGCATCACCCGTGTTATGGGTGAGGACGGCACCTTGTGGTACCTGCGCAATGGTGAAATCCTGCGCCTGGGCAACCGGTCCAAGGGCACCTATCAGGATCCGGTGCCGGAGCCCGCCGCCCCGGACACAGGCGCGGCCCCGGCACCCGCGCTCGTCCCGGCGTCGTCCACGCCCTTGACCAATGAACCATCAGAGTCAGCAAACTAGAAAGCGCCATCAACGCCATGAGTTCTGAGCACAATCCTTCAGCCCCTGAAGCCAACAGCCCCGCAGCGGGCGAACCGGCCGACTATTCGGACACGTTCTACGGGCAAGTCGGCGGGCATGAGACGTTCGCGACGATCATCCACGTGTTCTACCAGGGCGTTGCGGCCGATCCCCTGCTGCGCGCCATGTATCCCGAGGAGGACTTGGGCCCGGCCGAGCACCGCATGCTGATGTTCATTGAGCAGTACTGGGGCGGTCCACGCACCTATCTGGAGGAACGCGGACACCCGCGCCTGCGCATGCGCCACGTCCCGTTTGCCGTCACGCCGGAGGCACGCGACCATTGGCTGGCCGCCATGCGCAAGGGCGTGGACGCCGCGGAGCTCTCCGCCCTTCACGACGCCACCCTGTGGGACTATCTGGAGCGGGCAGCACATTCACTGGTCAACTCCGCCCCTGCTCCCGCGCAGGCCCTCTGAGCGCTGCGCGCTGCGGCGGACAGCTCACAGGTCACAGATCTCCAGGCCGGGCTGGTTCAGGACGTTTGCCGACCCTAGCAATTGGCCTGCGGTGCTAACTCCGGGCTCAGCACCGCGCAGCAATTGTTGGGCCGCCAACAGGGCGATGGTGGCGGCCAGCTCACCGCCGCCCCCGGCCTGCAAGTAGCTCGTGGCGACCTCGCCGCCGGAGTTTGAGACCCGCATCCAGATCCGGGTACAGGCCAGTCCCTTTCCCCCGCTAGGCCGTGGCGTGGCGGCGCTGGCCGTCCGGGACTGACCGAGCAGCCCCGCTCTGATGGCTCGGCGGGCCAGAGGAATGGCGAATCTGGCCAACAAGGGGTTCATCCCCGTGCTGTAGTACGCCGTGACGCGCTTGAGTCCCGTGGCGTGCGCGACGGCGAACGGGTCGCCCACGGCGACGGGGATCCCGGTTTGCCGACCCCACGGCAGTTCGAAATGGGCCATCTTGTTGCGACGATCGCTCCACCGGCCGTCCTCCACACTTCCGCCCGGCTGGGCCAGGACGGCCAGTGATGTCTTCTTCACCCCGGGCGTTGACTCACCGTTGTGTGAAGACCGCACAATCACCAAGGCGTCGGCTTCGTGGATCCTGGTGATCACGTGAGCTGCAAGACTTTCGGTGACAGCCGTACCAAATCCGGCACCCGGCACAACTGCTACGCCCGCCGTTCGCGCAGCGGAGTCCAGGGACCAGGCTTGTTGGAAACTGGCTGCCTCATTGGAAATATCCACGTAGTGGCAGCCATTCCTTAGGCAGGCACGGATCAGCGATGTTGCTGTATCAACAAAGGGGCCGGCCGTGTTGATGACTAGTTGGACGCCCCCGAGCATGGCGTCCAGGCCGGCCGGATCTGTCAGCTCCGAACTCCGCCACTGTATCTTGAGCCTGTCCGCTTCCGCCGTGAGCCTTGCTGACGGCCGACCAGCCAACAGCACGTCCAGGCCCGCGTCGGCCGCCAAGGCGGCGATGCGCGCTCCCGCCGTTCCACATCCATAGATCAATAAGATTGTGCTGCCCCTTGTACGCTAGATGCTGACATTAAGCCAATCGTACCGTTACACTGTGTATCATTATGGTCCCATCATTAGGGCGTCCACGAAACGCTGATCTAGATACCGCCCTCATCAGGGCCGTCGAAACGCTGATCCTTGAGAAGGGATTCAGCGGCATTTCCGTTGGCGCCGTTGCCGCGCAGGCCAAGACAACCCGGCCGGCGTTCTATCGCCGCTTTGACGGCATTCCTCATCTCGTTCTGGCTTTTCTGCTGGAACGATTCGCCATCGATCTTGATCGTTTCATCGACTCCGGCAGCCTGCCGATTGACCTTGAAGCGATCCAACGTGACCAGTTGGAGCTCTTTTCCAATCCGCTGGTCCAACGGAGTCTTGCAGGGTTCTTGGACTCCCTTCAATCAGATGTGGAGTTGCGGAACGTGTTCGTGGAGGCGTTTCTCAAACCGCGCAGGGCAGGTGTTGGCATCATCGTCGCCCGCGCCTTGAGCCGAGGGGAAATAGCCCCGAATCCCGATGTGGAGTGGGTCTGCGACCTACTCACTGGCCCCATCCTGATGAGGGTTCTCATGCCCGGACTCGACGAATTGAATGAAGCCCTAATTTCCTCGACCGTAGCCGCTGCACTTCAAACCCTTGGTTATCGGTCACCCTAAGGAGGCGCGATTTTCGTGTGGCACACCATTGAGAGTTCCCTTGTTCACAAACACTCGCCGGAGCAAGTCCTCGTTTCATCGGCCCACAGCGAGCCGGACGGCTCCTTGGTCCTTGATGTTGCACTGGCCCCCACACACCCCGCCACAGGTACTAACCCGATAGTCCCAACACTTCTCGGCATTGAGCTGATGCGCCAGGCCACCATTGCCTTTGCGCACTTGACAGGGGAAGTCCCCCGGGACTGGGCGTTCTTGATGAATGAGATCAACTTCCTGTGGAGAAGTGAGCCGCTTCCCATGACACCAGAAAAGTTTGCCGGCCGCGTCCAGGTGCGCCTGCAGGCCAAAAGAATGCGCAATGGCCACGTTGGTGATTTACAGGTGGAGGCCGACTTCCTTTCGGGACGGGCGATTGTGGGAACCGGCTTCGGGGACTTGTCCTGCCTGCCACCCCGGGCATACCAAGCAATCCGCCGAAACGCGCCGCCTGCCACCGATCAAAGCACGGGACCACTCGGCACAGTGCTTGCGAACGTCAGCTATGAGAGCAGGGCTCTGGAAGCGCTGCTGGTTTGGAGCAGGGAGGATAAGTTCATCTTCGATCACCCCAGCGACCACCTGTCCGGCATGTTGCTGGCCAGTGCAGTGCTTGAGGCCCATCAGATGATGGCCGGAACGCAGGCCCTGAACATCAGCTTTCTCTGCCACAACTTTGCCGAATACGATTCCCCCATCCGCGTCTCGGGTAGCCTGAACGACGCCGGCCAGTCCACCATCGCCATCAGCCAGTCGGGCCGAGCAGTTGCCACGGGTCGGTGCGCGGGAAGCATGTACGGAGACGGTAGTGTGCCGGCCGCGGCGTGTTTCCACCGCCAGCTTTCGCCCAGTCGATAGAACACCAAAAAATAGCTGCGCAGCTATTGCAAAGCCGGATTCTCCGTCCTAAAGTTTACATTACATATCGTCACGTAACTATCAGATCGTTGACCCGCTCTGATCGCTCAGCCACAAGTCCCGCCAGGAGGGATGTTCATGAACCTCTCAATGAAGTACCGTGCCAGTTATCCGGCGCTGAAAACCTTGTTGCTGCCCGTGCCGAAGAATCCAGGACAGACAATACGCGGCGCGGCCCCGTCAGTACGGCAACTGGCAAACCCGCTGATTGGCGACGTGGTGGAGCTGCTCAAGAGTGCCGAGAGCAAGATTGAACGGCACGCCAGGCTTTCCCGTCACCTCACCGGTGTTCGGAGCACCGACGATGCCAATACGATCGAGGCACTCGACTGGGTCCTGACGTCACTTCAAGACGTCATGGCGACTTTGGAGGAAATCTCCCGGCGCCCCATGCCGCAGGACGCCTCCATGGAGGAGTGTCTCCGGGGACTGCTGCAGCACTTGAGTCAGAACCCCGACAGTTCTTCAATGGTCACGAACCAGGCTCAACGGGCGCCGCAGGAACGTATCACCGCCTAGCGGCGGACAGCAAGCACCGGGCATTTCTCTCGGTGAGTGGCCCTACAGCACCGACTTTGGCCGGACGAGGATGTGGCCGCGGTTGGTGCTGATGCGCAGCCACTTATGGGAACGGTAGATGGCGCCACTCTCTCCGGGTGCCACAAAGCCAAGGGCGTAGGCTGCGAATGCGGCGCCACCGGGCACGTCACCGGCAATGCCCTCCAGGTGCCGGCCCCACACCGAGGCGCGAATGTTGTTGACCAGCATGGCCCCCGGATTTACCGGGATGATCTGGCCAATCTCCTGCACACCAGCTTTCGCCGCGGCGATGAGCGAGTCGGCCGAGACTGTGCCCACTTCTTCCCATGCACTGCGCGGCGCGCTCACGGCGGCCCACGATTCGTTCACTGTCATGGGCGGAACAGGCAGCCGCACATCATCGCCGTCCATGCGGGCCAGGCGGTCGGCCACGGAGGCCAGTGAAACTGTTGCATCAACGCTTGACGCCGATGCCAACGCCATGGTGCGCAGGCCAAGAATGGTGGGCGTGCCTTCACCCAAGAGCTTGGCACGCATGACGCACACATAAGCGGCGAGCACGTGACCGGCCCCCTGAAGCCGAATGGCGCCGTCGTCCGCGGCACGAGCACGGGTCACAAAGGTGCGCAAATCTGCAAGAGTACCGGCGTCGGCCAGGATCAGTTCATCGGTGTGGGTGACAGTGGACATCAGCGGGACCCCTCAACTGTGGTGACTGGACGGCTGGCGCTGCGTTTGAACGGTACGGGGGCTCCGTGCCACGCCTCAAGGGCGCTGCGCTGGGGCTCGGTGAGCCGGACCGGGCGGCCCGTGGTGCGTGAAACCAGCACCATGGAGGTGGCGGCTTGGGCGTAGATGACTGTGGTGTCCGCCTCGGTGACTGTGTAGCCGAAGTCGAAGCTGGAGCCGCCGATGTGGGTGATCCAAATGTTCACGAAGATCGGTGTTGGGCGGAAACTGATGGGCGCCAGATACTCAATTTCGTTCCGGCCCACGAGGGTGAACAGGTCCTGGCCCACCAAGTCCTGGAACGTGCCGCCGCCGGGCAGTTCCGCGTAGGTCAGCTGAACGCGCGCATCCTCGAGATATTGCAGAAAGACCACATTGTTGACGTGGTTGTAGGAGTCAATATCGCCGAAACGTATTTGCTGGGAGATTTGGATGCCTGTTGCCATGCTTTCATCATGTCAAAGCCGCAGGGGCGCCACCAATCGAAGTTGGCAAGGTCACAGCAAAGCCGCCCGTGGTGGGTGGATTCATGCCCGAAAGTCCATTTGTCGTCATGGCACACCGACACATAGAGTCACGTTTATGAATGCGACATCGCCAACAGCTGACCCCATGGAAACTCTCCTGCGCATCTTGGAGCTTTCCGACGCCGGCGGGGCACAGACGGATGAAGATATTTTTGTGGGCCTCGGTGACGCCAACGCGCCACAGCCACGCCTTTTTGGCGGCCAGGTGCTGGCGCAGTCGCTGGTTGCTGCTACCCGGACTGTGGGCGGCGAACACCTCATGCATTCCATGCACGGCTATTTTCTGCGACCAGGCGACGCCGCCTCACCGATCACTTTCGGTGTTGAGAGGCTGCGCGATGGCCGTTCCTTCTCGGCCCGACGCGCGCACGCCTACCAAGGCGGGGCCCCCATCTTGTCGATGATCGCCTCTTTCCAGCGTCCCGACAGCGGCATTGAGCATCAGGACACCATGCCTGTTGGCATTCCCGCACCGGAGACACTTCCCACCTCGGCCCAATTGTTGGGTGCCATCGATCACCCGGTGGCACAGGCGTGGGCCTATGAGCGCCCCTTCGACATCCGCCACGTGGGCGCGAATATCTACTTTGACGTCAAGGGCGAGAAGGTGGCACACCAGGCCGTTTGGCTCAAGACACTGGGTCCCATGCCCACGGATCAGAATCTGCACCGTGCAGCACTGGCTTACGCCAGCGACTACACACTGTTGGAACCGTCCTTGCGCCGCCACGGCATCAGCTGGGCCACGCCCGGCATCAGCGTGGCCAGCTTGGATCACGCCATGTGGTGGCACCGCCCACTCCAGGTGGACGACTGGCTGCTCTACGTGGCCGAATCACCCAGCGCGTCCGGGGCGCGCGGACTGAACGTGGGCCGCTTCTTCAACCGCGACGGCGTATTGGTTGCCACTGTGGCCCAAGAGGGCATGATGCGTGTGCCAGAGGGTGAGCCGACCGACTGAACTATCGGTTCCGCGGAGTCCCGGGGACAAGTTGACCGACCAACCACCGTGACTGGACAGATAATGCCGCTTTGAAATTTCATGGCGGCATTATCTGTCCAGTGAGAGCGCCGAGGCTGTTCCATCCGGCCCAGATACCGAGAATGGCCGGCCCCCTGCAGGGGACCGGCCATTTTTATTGGGCCCACACGCCCGGGGGACCCGGTGTGCAGACGCGCCAGCGGCTGCACACCGGGAGGGCGTGGGGACTAGTCGCGTGTCAGGCGGCGGTGTGTGACGCGGTGCGGACGGGCCGCATCGGCACCGAGGCGCTCAACCTTGTTTTCCTCGTAGGAATCGTAGTTACCCTCGAACCAGTGCCAGTTGGCCGGGTTCTCGTTGGTGCCTTCGTAGGCGAGGATGTGGGTAGCCACCCGGTCCAGGAACCAGCGATCGTGCGATACCACGACGGCGCAGCCGGGGAATTCCAGCAGCGCGTTTTCCAAGCTGCTGAGGGTTTCCACGTCAAGGTCGTTTGTGGGCTCATCCAAAAGCAACAGGTTTCCACCCTGCTTCAGGGTCAGCGCCAGGTTCAAGCGGTTGCGCTCACCACCGGAGAGCACACCTGCCTTCTTCTGCTGATCCGGTCCCTTGAAACCAAAGGCTGCCACGTAGGCGCGTGAAGGCATTTCAACGTTGCCCACCTGGATGTAGTCGAGCCCGTCGGAAACAACTTCCCACAGGGTCTTGTCCGGGTCGATGCCGCCACGGCTCTGGTCGGCGTAGGAGATCTTGACAGAGTCGCCCACCTTGAGGTTGCCGCCGTCGAGCTCTTCAAGACCAACAATGGTCTTGAAGAGAGTTGACTTACCAACACCGTTCGGGCCGATGACGCCAACAATGCCGTTGCGGGGCAGGGTGAATGTCAGGCCGTCGATCAGTACGCGGTCGCCGAAGCCCTTCTTCAGGTTCTCGGCTTCCAGAACAATGCCACCCAGGCGCGGGCCCGGCGGAATCTGGATTTCTTCGAAGTCGAGCTTGCGCGTGCGATCGGCCTCGGCAGCCATTTCCTCGTAGCGAGCAAGACGAGCCTTGGACTTGGTCTGGCGGCCCTTGGCATTCGAGCGCACCCACTCCAGTTCCTCGGTGAGGCGTTTGGCCTGCTTGGCGTCCTTCTTGCCCTGAACTTCCAGACGAGCGCGCTTCTTCTCCAGGTAGGTGGAGTAGTTGCCCTCGTACGGGTACAGGTGACCGCGGTCAACTTCGGCGATCCATTCGGCAACGTGATCCAGGAAGTACCTATCGTGGGTCACGGCCAGGACAGCGCCAGCGTAGCTCTTCAGGTGCTGTTCCAGCCAGTTCACGGACTCGGCGTCCAAGTGGTTGGTGGGCTCATCGAGGAGCAACAAGTCAGGCTTCTGGAGCAGGAGCTTGCACAAAGCAACGCGACGGCGCTCACCACCGGAGAGGATGGTGACGTCCGAGTCGCCCGGCGGGCACTGGAGTGCATCCATGGCCTGCTCCAGCTGGGAGTCAATGTCCCACGCGTCGGCAGTGTCAATGGCTTCCTGCAGCTTGCCCATCTCTTCAAGGAGAGTGTCAAAGTCAGCGTCGGGGCTGGACATTTCCTCGGAGATTTCGTTGTAGCGCTGGATCTTCGCGTAGATCTCACCAACGCCTTCCTGGACGTTGCCCAGAACGGTCTTTTCCTCGTTCAGCGGCGGCTCCTGGAGCAAAATGCCCACTGTGTAGCCGGGGCTCAGACGAGCCTCACCGTTGGAGGGTATGTCCAAACCAGCCATGATCTTCAAGATGGTGGATTTACCAGCACCGTTGGGCCCTACAACGCCAATCTTGGCGCCCGGGTAGAAGGACATGCTTACGTTGTCAAGAATGAGTTTTTCGCCAACAGCCTTGCGGGCATTGGACATTGTATATATAAATTCCGCCATACCCTCAAGGCTAGTGGGTGCAGGCGTATATCTCACATTCGCTACGCCATTAGTGAGGAAGGCGTCATCGGCGTAGTGGCTGGTAACGAAAGGATCAGTGGATATCGCCGACGAAGCAGCGACCGGATGCCAGCACCGGAAGGACTATCACTGAGACGTTGCCTTCACGCACCTGGCCAATGACGCATTCCTCGGCCACACGTGTTGCCGACTCAACCGCGTCGACGGCAAGTCCTGTGGGCGTGATGTCAACGGAAAGTTCAACTTTCTCTTTGACGGCGCCAGCTTCCAGCATGGCGGACAACATTTGCTCACGGCTGGGCGCCTTAGTGACGGCGGCCAGCTTAGCGAGTGAGGCCTTGACTTTTACCGAAAGTTCCTCAGCGGCTGATGCTGGTTCGGCAGGCTTGTCCGATGCTTTCGCTGCTTCCTTGCGCGCGGTTGCCGAGCCTGCCGCCCCGCCCGGTTCGGAGCTCTGATTGGCCGATGGCAGCATGGAGCATCCGCCAAGGGCCATGGAAGCGGCGAGTAGGACTGACACTGCAACGGAACGCCCTTTGACACGTCGAGAGGCTTGCGTGTGGCGGGGCGTCATCTTTTCCAAAGTCACCACGCCATTCTGCCACGGCCTACTGTGCAGTTGCCCACTTCCATTAGAAGGGCACGTCTTTTGTGAAGAGCTCGCCTGTGGCCTTGTTCACGAATTCGCCGTCGTCCGGACCGTCCTGATCGACCCCGGTGGCTGCCTGATTCTCGGCATCCTCAGGATCCATGCCCTGGTTTTCGCCGTCTTGGTTCGTTCCGTCTTGGTTCAGGCCGTCCGCGTCATCCCTGTCGGAGTAGTCGTCGTGAGGCTGCCCTCCCACTCCCCCACTGCCGGAGTGGAGCGGCACCACATTGGAGGATTCGGCGTCGTTCCTTGAATAGTCCTGGCCGGCAGGATGGGCACTGGCCACGCGGACGTAGTGGGCGGTTCCGTACTTGAGATCTGGCCCAATACTTTCAGCATCGATGTCCACATTGGTGCCGGGTGTCCCGTCCTTGTGCAGGAATGTACTGATTTTGAGCTTTCCCACCACAATGATGCGGTCGCCCTTGTGGATGCTTGAGGCCGCGTTTTGGGCGAGTGCCCGGAAGACGGTGACGCGGAACCAGTTGGTGGGTCCATCTGTCCACACATTGGTGATGGGATCGAGGCGGCGCTCATTGGAACCCATGCGGAAGTCCCCCACAACAAGACCAGTGGGGGTGGTGCGCAACTCAATTCCGGTAGTCGCGAATCCTTTGATGGTGACGGTGTTGGCCATTGCATTGCCTTTCGCTAAGCCGCCGCTGCGGCGATGATCCGTTGGCTTCCAGCAAACGCCCTTCTGAAGGGCGCAGCTAGTGGCACTCGCCAGAATGTGGACGAGTTCGCAAGCGGCTGGGCCTGTGGAGGAAGCGATAGGCCAATAAACCTGATAATTTAGATGCGGCCAGCATTTTTGGCCACGCCTCGGTAGCTCAGCGGATAGAGCAGGAGCCTTCTAATCTCTTGGTCGTGGGTTCAATTCCCGCCCGGGGCACACTGTGATGTGTCGCGACATCGTTGACTGATGTAGCGGGACATAGGTGACAAAAGCTCTCTCCTTCGGGAGGGGGCTTTTGTTATTTTTTGGGTTGGTAGCTTTTGCTTGGAT